>JAFIGH010000152.1 GCA_020831525.1 Opitutales bacterium | reverse complement strand
CGGCGCGGGGCGGGCGCGGCGGTGGAACTGGAGGAAGCGTGGGCGGTGGAGCGCGGGGGCGGGAAGCTGTCGCTGGCGGAGCTGCTGCGCTGCCGGGTGCGTTACCTGACGGACGGGGCGGTGATCGGATGCAAGGCGTGGATGGAGGACTGGCTGCGGGCGAACGCGGAGACCTACGGAAAGCGCAGGACGCCGCCGAAGCGGATGCGTTTCGCGGACTGGGGCGGACTGTGCAGCCTGCGCGACTTGAAAAAGGATGTGATCGGATAGCGGTGTCGACACCCACAAAACCTTCTACATCGGCGGCTTCGAGCAGAGACGCGTCCAAAGACGGCGGCGGCTGGGTGACCGACTACACCCGCATCTCCATCGGCACATCCGCCGGTGTCGTCGGTACCTACGACCATAAAGCCGGCCGCCACGACCGCCGCCGCCGACGCAGCGTGGAAGCGCGGTGATGGTGCTGCGCAGGCGTGCCCGAAGGGGCCGCATCTAGACCGGACCGGGTGCCCTTTGGGGAGCCACGCGGCACGGCAAAACACCCGAAGCTTGGGCCGGGTAAGACTACAGGAAGACTGAAGATTACAAACGACGTAAATAATCATTGACGGAAGGCGAAGAAGCGTAGGCTGGAGCGCTTCCGGCGCGGGGGCGTGCCGCTCGACTCAGAGGACGGCCTCGACGCGCACTTTGGATCCGGGCGGCTGGTAGGGGACGAGGGTGCCTTCGAGGGGTTTGCCGTCGAGGGTGAGGACGGGGGCGGCGGTGCCGGTTTCGACGCGGATGTCGATGGTGTATTCGGCGCCGCGGAGGTGGCGAGTGACGGTGCATTCCGTCCACCCGGCGGGCAGTTTGGGGTCAACGCGCAGGCCGTCGTATTCGGCGCGCACACCGAGGATCCATTCGAGCCCGGTGAGGTAGAGCCAGGCGGCGGAGCCGGTGCGCCAGCCGCTGAGGTAGAGGCTGCGCTGCATGCGCCGCTCGACGACCGGGCCGATGTACATGTTGGGGATGGCGAAGGGCTCGGTGTCGGTGTTGGGCTTGTTGTCGGTGTCGGGGAGGACGGTGCGGATGGCCTCCCATGCTTCGCCGCCGCGCCCGTCCATGGCTAGGGCGGCGGACCAGAAGCAGTTGCCGTGGGTGTAGACGCTGCCGTTTTCGTAGAAGCCGGGGGTCATGATGGACATTTGCCCGATACGCGGCTTGAAGAAAGTGGACTGCGGGTAGCTGAGGACGACCCCGTAGCCGACGTCGAGGTTGTCATAGACGGCTTTGACGGAGGAGGCGGCCCGCTTTTCGTCGGCAATCCCGCTGATGACGGACCAGCTCTGGGGATTGACGAAGATGCGCAGCTCGCCCTTGTCTTCGGCGGGGCCGCGGGACGCGCCCACGGGCACGCCGTCGTCGTCGAAGGCGCGCATGTAGTAGCCGCCGTCTTCGTCCCATGAGCTTTGGTTGACGGCGTCGGCGAGTTCGCGCGAGCCGCGCCGCATTTCTTCGGCGACGGCGGACTCGCCGCGACGGTCGGCGAGTTCGGCGAGGAGGTCGCAGCCCCACTTGACCTGCATCGAGAGCATGACGCTGACGCCTTCGCCGCGGCGGCCGACACCGTTCATCGTGTCGCACCAGTCGCCGTAGTAGATTTTGCTGAGGCCGTGGCGTCCCCGGTGCTCGAGGAGATGGCGCTGGGCGAGGACGACGTGCTCCCAGACCGTGCCGGACTCGACCGGATCGGCGTAGGGATCGTCTTTGTTTAGGTAGGGGACGGGTGCTGCGAGAATGTCGAAGTCGCCGGTTTCCTTGAGGTATTGGGTGAGGGCCATGACCATCCAGCTGGGCGAGTCGGCGTAGTGCTGGAGGTCGAGCTGAGCATTCGGCAGGCGCCATGCGCGGATGCAGCGGCCGTCGGGGAATTGTTTGGAGAAGACTTCGAGGAGGCAGGCGCGGGCGCGGGCGGGATCGGTGATGCGGTGGCCGAAGCTATCCTGGAGGATGTCGCGGTAGCCGCGCCCGATGACGCGCCCCCACCGGGCGACGAAGGCGAGCTGGTGCTTGAGCCAGACGTTCATCCAGCGGTCGAACTGCGGGTCGGGCGTGGAGACGGTCTGGCGGGTGACCATGGCGTCGGCGCGTTCGCGGAGTTCGTCGAAGGCGGCTTCGACGGCCCCCGGAGCGAGACGGCGGCGGATTTTTTCCTGCCCCTCCTCCACCGTTTCGACGACACCGAGAGCGACGTTGAAGGTCACCTCCGCGCCGGGTTCGAGGGTGAACTCGTGGCGGAGGCTGGCCCCGAGCCACTCCGTGCCGGCCTCGGGATTGGTCACGTCGCCCGCCTCGACGGCGGCGGGATTGTTGTAGTCCCGGTAGTGCCCGATGAAGGCGTCGCGGCTCACGGTCATGCCCGCGACCTCGGCGTCGCTCGCGAGGAAGGCTTTGAACTGCGGCGGAAACTTTACGCAGGAGTTGATGCCGAAGACGGCCCGGTGCTCGGCGTCGTAGTGGCCGCCGAGGACAGCGACGAAGTCCATGAGCGTGCTGCCGCCCGTGAGGTGCATCTCGACGTAGGGAAAGGCGCTGATCCGCCTCGTTTTTCCGGAGCGGTTGGCGAGCGTGACCGTCCAGAGTTCGAGCCGGTCGCTCCCCTCCGGGACGAACACGCGCCATGAAGCCTCGATGCCCTTGTGCGCGGATTCGTTGATCTGGTAGCCGAGGCCGACGCGGCAGGCCCATTGGTCGAAGCCGGCGCCGCTGCCGGGGGCGCCGGTGAGCGACCAGTATTCGCCGGTGTCGTTGTCGCGCAGGTAGACGAAGCGGGGGCCGCCGGAGCCGTCGCGGTCCTCGGTGACGTTGACGCGCAGGCCTTCGCCCGTCGGCTGCCAAAAACTCGCACCCGTGCCGTGCTGTGTGAGGTTGACGAGGTAGTCGTCGCTCACGAGGTAGTTGTGCCACGGCCGCGGGGTCTCCGGGTCGGTGATAACGAACTCGCGTTCGTCCGCGCTGAAGTAGCCGTTTCGTGTGGGGAACCTTGAGGGAATCATCGGCGTTTGGGTATCGCAGGGGAGGCGGAAGGAGCAAGAGAATTGCTGCTGGCTCAGCGGTCGAGTTCGCGGCGTCCGCTGTAGCGGGCGAGGCGGTCATGGAGAAGGTCTTGCGGTGGCGGGGGTTTCTGCGGGGGTCCGCCGCTTCGCTTGGTTCCCGAACGCGCATAGCGGGCCACGCCGACGATGAGGAAAACGATGCCCGCACCCGAAGCCGCGAATCCGATGGCAAAGGCGCTGAGGAAGCGGCGCGTAAGGGCGCGGAAATCGAAGGCAGACACGGTGAGGACGGTGGGAGGTCCGTCGCCCCGCGCTTCGACGGTGATTTCGCTAGGTGTCTCGACGGAGAAGTAGCCGAGACTGCGCCGCCGCGTGGTCCCGCTTGTGACGGAGACGGAGGTGTCCGGTGTGAGGGACAGTTCCGTGTCATCGGCGTCGGTGATGGTGATGTACCACTCCGTGGGCAGAAACTCCGGAGTGCGGCGCCGCCTTCCGTCGGCGGTGCCTTCGAACTCATGCCAGAGGTAGTGGCGTCCCGGTTCAACGATTTCAACAACGCCGCTGCCGGGGGCGTCGATACGACCGTCCGTGCCGCCGTGCGCGGTGAGGAGCGGCAGCACGATCATAACGGGAACGGCGGCGATCCCGAGGAGAAAAAGAGTCGCCCCGAAGATGATATAGAGGAGACCGGGGCGCATGGCTTCAGCGGGGGACTGTCATGGGCGGAGATTCTCCCGCCGGGCTGCCGTGTCCGCAAGTGGAATTTGGACGTCTGTCCTTCGCCGCAAACCACTCCAAGGCCGCGCGCACGTGCGGAGGTGCATGGCGGAGATCTACAAAATGATCAGGGCGATTCCGAGCAATGTGCAGAGCGCGAGTGCCCATGGTTTGCCCTCGTGCCTCACCAGCAACCACGCGACGGCGTAGCCGAGGAGAAGGTGGATGGCGAAGGACACGGCAAACCCGGCAACAAGTTCGGCGGACGTGGCGTCGACCAGATTGAATGCGAAAATAAAGACGGCTCGCACGGCAAGATTCGCACTGCTGTAGACGAGTGCCGCTACGAAGGGCCTGCGGGTGTTGACGGCTAGAGCGGCCAAGCCCGCGATCAACAGGATACTGATGACAATGCCGATCATCGACGGGAGTGGAGTGGACGGGGACGGCTTTGCCAAACCTAATTGTTGACAATTTTGACGCGCACGGGGATGAAACGAGCTGCACCGTGTGCCTTCCCGTGTGCTTTGAGTCGTTTTCCCGTGCGTTGCCGCGCGCACGCCTGATATGCAAACGGATCAATGACAGAAAATTCTTCCCCTTCGAAACAATCCGCGGGTGTCGTGCGCTGGGGCATGATCGGCGCGGGCAACGTGTGCGAACACAAGGCGGGGCCGCCGCTTTACGAGACGCCGGGTTCGAAGCTTGTCCTCGTCCACCGCCGCGACCGCGCGGCGGGCGAGGACTTTGTGCGCCGCCACGGATGCGGCAGGTATGCCGCAACCTTGCGCGAGGTGCTGGAGTCGGAAGAGATCGACGCGGTCTACGTGGCCACGCCGCACGCCCTCCACGCGGAGCAGACCGTCGCCGCGCTGGAGGCGGGCAAGCACGTCCTCGTCGAAAAGCCCATGGCGCTCAACACGGCGGAGTGCGACGCGATGACGGCGGCGGCCCGCGCGAACGAACGTTCCCTCGGCGTGGCCTACTACCGGCGGGGCTACCCATCGGTGCAGCGCGTGCGCGCGCTGGTCGACAGCGGGGCTATCGGACAGGTGGAGCGGGGGAGTATCAACAATGAGTTCCCCACCAGCCACCGTCTCGACCTCGTCCATTACCTGCTCGGCGACATCCGCGCTGCGAGACGCATCGCGGGCGGTAAGGATCCTTTCGCCTTTGAGGCCATGGCCCCGCGGTTTGATGTCGAGACGGTGTCCGGCGCCGTCGTGCGCGTGATCACGCCTTGGGCGGAGAGCGGCATGCCGGAGGCGCTCCGCTTGGAGGGAACAGCGGGCGTCATCTACCTCACCGACCTGAAGGGCGGGCAGCTTGCCGTCGTGACCGAGCGGGGCCGCGTCGAGGAAGACACGGGCACGCTTCCGCACACACACCGGGGGATCGTGGAAAATTTCGTCGGCCACCTCATGGAGGGACGCCCGCTCCTGTGCGACGGCGCGGAGGGCCGAAAATCCACCGTCATCCTTGACGCGCTCGCCGCCGCCCCGGATTCCGGCGAGTGGACCGCAGTCGACTACAGTACATAGCGGCACTCTGTTCTCCTTTCTCTACGGCTCTGCAGTTTCTCGTCAATTAA
Source organism: Opitutales bacterium (assembly GCA_020831525.1). Lineage (GTDB taxonomy): Bacteria > Verrucomicrobiota > Verrucomicrobiia > Opitutales > Oceanipulchritudinaceae > SLLG01. The sequence goes on along the minus strand of JAFIGH010000152.1, from coordinate 934 downwards.
ATTTAATCGTGAGAAATGAAATAAAGTTATAATATTTATGAGTTATAAATTAGATATAAATATCTATTAGATAGAATTTGTGCTTGTGTTGCGTGGGTGAGGCGGCAGGATGGGGGTGTTATGGCTTATCATTTGAGGATCAAGAGTGCGCACCGCGCGGCGTTCCACTGTGTCTGCCGCGTCACGCGGCAACTGGGGCTGCTGGGCGAGCCGGAGCGCGACGCGCTGGCGGCGGCGATGCGCCGGGCAGCGGCGTTCTCGGGTGTGGAGCTGCTCGCTTACTGTGTGCTTTCCAACCACTTCCACCTCCTCGTGCGGGTCGATCCGAAGGCGCGCGAGTGCGATGACGGGGAACTGCTAAAGCGCTTCCGCGCCCTCTACGGGGAGGAGCGCGCGCAGTGCCTCGGCATGGACGCCAAGGACCTCGAAACCCTCTTCGCCGACCCCGCCCGCGCGGAGACGGCGGAGAAAGTGCGCGCGAAGCTCTTCGCGCGCATGGGGGATGTCTCGGCCTTCATGCAGACGCTCAAGCAGCGCTACACCAAGTGGTTCAACCGCACCCACAGCGGCGACGGGACTCTCTGGTCGGAGCGCTTCCGCAGCGTGCTGGTGCAGGACGCCTCGGGTCCGCTGCGCACGGTGGCGGCCTACATCGACCTCAATGCGGTGCGCGCGGGGATGGTGGACGACCCGAAGGCCTACCGCTGGTGCGGCTACGCCGCGGCCCTCGCGGGCGACGAGGAACTGCGGCGCGCCTACGGCGGGTTCTTCCCGCAGGCGAAGGAGGCGGCGGAGGCGCTGGCGGACTACCGGATTTACGTGCTGGGCAAGGGACGGCTGCCCAAGCGCGACGGCACGTGCGCGGCGCGCGTGCCGGAGCACGTCGCGGCGGAGGCGCGTGAGCGCGGGGGCCGTCTGCCCGCGCACGAACTGC
>JAFIGH010000003.1 GCA_020831525.1 Opitutales bacterium | reverse complement strand
TTGTGCTAACTCTCTCACCCCTGCACTCTTGAATCTCTCTTTTCATAGGCGGTGCTTATCCGTGCGCCATTGGAGTCAAGGCGCGGGCCGTTTGCTCGGTGCTTGTTCTCCGGAGGCTCCGCCGAGGAAGCGCCCGACGGCGGGGATTATTTCGTCGCCGGCGTCTTCGAGGAGGTAGTGTCCGGCCTGGGCGACGTGGAGGCTTTCGGCACCGGGGAAGCGGCGGAGCCATTCTTCGTAGAAGGTGTCGTCGAAGCACCAGTCGCGTCCGCCCCACACGACGAGCATGGGTTTGCCGGCGAGGCGGGGGAGGGCGTCCTCGATGCCGTGCAGGACGGGCATGGCGGGATGGCTGTCGTCGAGGGGAATGTCGCGGACGAAGCGGTGGACGGTGCGGCGGCGCGCGTGGCGGCGGTAGGGGTGGGCGAAGCCCGCGCGCACGTCGCGCGGGAGCGGTTTGACCGTGGTCATGCGCAGGGCGGCGCGCACGAAGCCGTTGAGGGTGCGGGTGAGAAAGGCACCGAGGACGGGCCAGCGGCACACGCGGATGCGGAGGGGTATGCGCGGCGAGCGGAAGGCGGCTGTATTCATGACGACGATACGGCCGACGCGGTCCGGCATGCGTTCGGCGAGCCCCATGCCGATGGCTCCGCCCCAGTCGTGGACGACTAGATCGAATTGCTTGAGACCGAGGTCGCGCACGAGGCCCTCGGCCGTGTCGATGTGGGCGGCGAGGGTGTACCCGAATTTCTCCGGCGGCGGGGCGTCGGAGAGGCCCATGCCGAGGTGGTCGGGCGCGATGCAGCGGTATGTGTTGCGCAGGGCTTTGACGAGGTCGCGGAAAAAGAAGGACCACGTGGGATTGCCGTGGAGCATGAGCACGGGGCGGCCCGATCCTTCGTCGACATAGTGCTGGCGTGCGCCGGTGGGGGTCTCCCGCCAGCGGGAGGCAAAGGGGTAGAGGGCGCGGACTTCGGCGGGCAGGCTCTCGGTCGTCACGGCGCCACCTGCCTTTCCACGCCAAGCATGAGGCAACTGAGACCGCTGCCGATACCGAGGAGGGCGGCGGTTTGGCCGGGGGCGACGGCGCTGTCTTCCACGGCGCGGGCGAGCGTGAGGGGAAGCGAGACGGAGCCCACGTTACCCATCTCGGGAAAGGTGATGAAGTCCTTCGCCGGGTCGATGCCTAGCGCTTCGAGAAGTCGGCGCTGGTGCGCCCGTCCGACTTGGTGGCAGACGACGCGCGACGGTGTGCCGGCGGTCCATCCGAGGGAAGGGAGGAAGTCGTTCCATGTGCTCCCGGCGAGCGCGATGCCGGCGTCGAGGAGGGCCTCCGCTTCGGTGAGCATGGCGAGGCCGCCGGTCCCGGCGCTGTCGCCTTCGCAGAGTTTGTTGGCGGCGGAGTCGGTGCGGCAGGCGCCGCCGAGGAGGGCGAGGGTGTCGCGCCCGGCGGTGACGTCGTTGCGGTGGCAGAGGACGGCGGCGACGGCGCCTGCCCCGATAGTGAGATTGGCGAAGTAAGGTTTGACGGACTTGCGCGTGTGGCCGCCTTCGAGAAGGGCGCGGATGGTGTGCTCGAGGAGGGGGCGGCCGTCTTCGCCGGAGACGAGGAGGGCGCGCCGGATCTGGCCCGACTCGATGAGCCCGCCTGCGAACACGAGCCCGTTGAGGAAGCCGAGGCAGGCGTTGGAGACATCGGCGATCTGCACGGCGGGGCCGAGGCCGAGGAGACCGTGCACGTAGGCGGCGGTGGCCGGTTCGAGGCGGTCGCGGCAGACCCCGCAGTGGACGAGCAGGTCGATGTCGCCGGGTCCGAAGGCGCTTTGCGCGAGGGCTTTTGCGCCGGCTTCGGCGGCGGCCTCGGAGGGACGGACCGGCTGCGGCCAGAAGTGGCGCGCGCGGATGCCGGTCATCAACTCGAGGCGGCCCTCGGGCAGGCGCAGGCGCTCGTAGAGGGGGGCGAGGCGGGTCTCGATATCGGCGGAGGTCACCCGCTCGGGCGGGATGACGTAGGCCATCGACTCAATGGAGACGGAGCGGAAACGCATGGCGGTGTCCCCCGTCGTCACGGGCGCATGGCGCGCTGCACGACGTCCTCGTCAAAATAGTTCCAGTCCATCCCGGCGTTGACCACAATGCCCTGGGCGTTGATGCCGCTGCTGCGCGGACTGAGGAGGAAGGCGGCGGTGTCGGCGACCTCCCGCGTTTCGAGGGCGCGCTTGCGCAGGGTGAGCTTTTCGGCGAAGAGGTAATTTTCGAGGTAGCCGGGGATTCCGGCGGAACTCTTTGTCTTGAGCGGGCCGGCGTTGACCGTGTTGAAGCGCACCTCGGAGTCGGCGCTGAATGATTTGGCGAGGAAGCGCACGCAGCCCTCCAGGGCCGCCTTGATGGGCGACATGTAGCCGTAGTTCGCGGCCGTGACGTAGGAGGAGATTCCGATGGCTACAACGGAGGCGGCCGGGGCGAGGACGGGCTTGAAGGCGCGGGAGATCTCCACAAGAGAAAAGGCGGAGATCTGCGTGGCCTGCAGAAAATCAGCCCGCACCGTCTCGTGGAAGGGCCGGAATCCCTCGCTGTAGTTGGCGAAGGCGATGGAGAAGACGATGCCGTCGACGGTGCCGAAGGCCTCCCGCGCGGTCTCCGCCGCCTGCGCGATGTCCTCCGCCTTCTCCACGTCGCAGCAAAAGGACGGCCGGTCGCCGAGCAATTTGGCGAGCTGCGCCTGACGCTCCGGCGAACGCACGCCGTAGAGCACCCGCGCACCCTCCGCTTCCAGGGTCTGCCCGGTGGCCCACGCCACGCTTTTGCGGTTGCCGAGTCCGAAGACGACGATCCGCTTGTCCTGCAAATTCAAGAAACTCATAGGTCTGCGGCGGTTCCGAACCCGCCATCAAAGACCCATCAGAAAGGCGCGCGCTTTCCGGCGAGTCGACCAAAAAGCGGGCGCGCGAGAGCCCGCGCTAAACGGTAAAGGAAGGAACGGGTGGCCGCGGGCGGAACTGCCGGATGAAGATTGCGGCCTCTTCGCCGTCTTTTGTTCCGCAATCCTGCAACCCGAGTTCGCCATGTATCTGTCCTCTGCTCGTTTTCGCCTGCCTGTGCCGTGCGCGCGCCTCGCTTCGCTCTTCTTGCTTTTCCTGCCGCCGTTGGCAGCGGCGGACGCGCTGCCGGGAACGTTCACTGTGATAGAAGCGGACGGCGGCGGATGGGTCACGGGTATCGCTGCGCACGCCTCCGGGCGGTTGTATGCGCGCACGGATGTGGGTGGCGTCTACCGTAGCGACAATGGAGGGCTCTCGTGGCAATGGATCAGCGGCGCGGCGGAGTATTCCGTACAGATGAACGTACAGGGGCTGGCCGTGCATCCGGTCGATCCGGACATCGTCTTCGCCACGGCGGGCACCCGCAACAAGGCGGAAGCCCTTGGGCGCGGCGTATGGCGCACGTCGGACGGTGGCGGCACGTGGCAGCGGGTGCTGGGACCAGACGAAGTTCCGGCGATTAACTTGAGCGGTAATGATTTTCACCGCTGGGGCGGTCCTGTGATCCTCTTTGATCCGGCGGACGCGGGGCATGAAACCCTCTGGGCGGGGACGCGCCGGACCGGCCTTTTCCGGTCAACGGACGGCGGTGACTCTTGGGAGCCGCGAGGCGGGACGCTCTTCGCCGACGCCGCCCTCATCGCCCTGCACCGGGACACCTCCCGACCCGGCCATTTGTGGGTTGGCGGCGGCTACCACAACATCGGGGCCAATCCGCCCGAGGGCGAGGGCGGGCTCTGGTTCAGTGCGGACGACGGCATAACCTTTACCAAGGTCCTCGACGCGCGCATGGTGTACCGCGTCGAGCGCCACCCGGCGACCGACCGTGTTTTCGCCGCCATGCGCGACAGCTTGGGTACCCCGCGCCTGTTGCGTATCTCGGCGGTCGACTGGTCGGACCCGCAGACCTTCGCGGTTTCCGACATAACCGCAAATCTCGGCAGCGGGCAGGACGACATAACGCTCCTGAAAATGCTGGGCGACGGCTCTATCCTCGCGGGGTATCAGAATCAGCGGACGGCGCGCAGTTTTGACGGAGGCGACACCTGGGAGTCCCTCGCCATGGGACTGGACCCGGCCGCAGAGCCGCCGGCATGGCGCAAACCGGGCGAAACTCAAGTCGCATACGGGCGCAACGACCTTGTGGAAGACCCGAATGAACCGGGCCGCTGGATTCTCACGACCGGGTTCGGCGTGGAGACGAGTGTGGACGGCGGCGCGACATGGACGCCGGCCAGCCGCGGCATCACCGAGGTCGTGACCTTCAAACCGCGTTTTCATCCGACGGATGCCGATCGGGTCTACATTCCGTCCGGTGATCTGACGGGCATTCTCATTGAGGACGGGGGTGTTTCCGGACGGGGCAGGATCCTCCGCCGCGACATTCCCCTCTGGCCGAATGACGCATGGAACAGCATCGATATCGACTGGGGCAGCGGGGGCGAGCCGACGTGGACCGTTCTCGGCTCCTACTTCAATAACAATGCCCAGTTCTCAACATCGTCCGATTGTGGCGTTTCATGGACAGCCACTCCGGGCGGGTCCGCGCTCGGGGGTGGGTCGGGCCTGCCCAACTGGTCGCCCGTCATCGCCGCGCTTACCACGGGCGACGAGTGGCTCGTCGCCTTGCAGCAAAACGTCTATCGCTCCACCGATGGCGGCGCTTCCTTCTCGCAGGTCCTCACGACGGGGTTCTCCGGCGACTCCTTCAGTGGCTACGACAACCTGCAGCGCGGTCCCGGCGATGTGCGCTATTTCTACCGCATCTTCGGCGGGCTTCACCGCTCGGCCGACGCTGGTGCCAGCTGGAACCCCGTTTCTCTTGACGGGACATTCGGAACCGTCGTGGCCGACCCGCTGCAACCGTCGCGGCTCTACGCCATTCTCTACGCCTTCTGGCCGGTCGAGGCAGAGGGCTCCCTTCTGTGCAGTATCGACGGAGGCGATACATGGACGAGTCTCGGCGACTTCACCGTCCTCGACACCGGGAATGTGAGTGAGTATCCGCGGGTGGACGCGCGCGGCGACGAAATCGTTGTCTGGGCCAAGCGTCCTGGTGACACGCGGCGGCATATCTATTACTCGAACGACTCCGGTTCTACGTGGGGCCGGATCAGCCGCCCCGGAAACCGTTTTCCCGACGTCAACGGTCTTGCTCTCGATCCCCACCGGCCTGGCGTGGTCTGGATCGCCACTGCCGGGCGCACCGCCTCGGTTTTCCGGCCGGCGACACCCCTGCAACAATGGCGCCAAACTCACTTCGGGACGATGGAGAACGCGGGCGACGCCGCCGATGGGGCCGATCCGGACGGCGATGGAATTCCCAACCTTGTGGAATACGCGCTCGGCGGCGATCCCATGGAGCCCTTCTCTGCCGCATTGCCGGAGCGTGGGTATGCGGTGGTCGACGGGGAAAACTACCTCACCCTGTCTGTTCAGCGCGATCCCGAAGCCGCCGGCGTTGTCTGGTCGATCGAAGTATCGCCGGATCTGGCGAGTTGGCATGAAGGTCCGCTGCATACGCTGACCCTCGTCGACAATCCGGCAGAGTTATCGGTGCGCGACGCCGTGTCGTTGTCGGAGGCGGGTCCCCGCTTCATCCGGCTGACCCTCTCGCGTAACGAATAGGGATTCGAGCGTTTTGGGCGCAAGACAGGCGCCGGGACTTGACCCTTCGGCCACGGCGATTAGGCAGAACCCGTCAATGAGCGATCCGATCAAATACCTCCTCCCCGAAAACGACATTCCCCGGCACTGGTACAACCTTGTCGCCGACCTGCCCGGGCCGCCTCCGCCGCCGCTCAATCCAGCAACCGGCAAGCCGGCCACGGCGGACGACTTCGCGGCGATTTTTCCGCAGCCTGTCATCGAGCAGGAGATGTCCGCCGAGCGCGAGATCGAGATTCCCGCCGAGGTCCGCGACATTTACAAGCAGTGGCGCCCGAGTCCGCTTTTCCGCGCGCGCCGCCTCGAGCGTGACCTCGATACCCCGGCCCGCATCTATTACAAATACGAGGGCGTCAGCCCGGCGGGTTCGCACAAGCCGAACTCCGCCGTGGCGCAGGCCTTCTATAATAAGGTCTCCGGAGTGAAGCAGCTCGTCACGGAGACGGGCGCGGGGCAGTGGGGCTCGTCGCTGGCCATGGCCTCGCGGTTTTTCGGCCTCGAATGCCTCGTCTACATGGTGCGGGTCAGCTACGATCAAAAGCCCTACCGCCGTGGGCTCATGGAGACCTTCGGCGCCCGCGTCGTGGCGAGCCCAAGCGACGAGACGGAGTCGGGCCGCGCCATCCTCCGCGACCACCCGAACTCCACCGGCTCGCTCGGTATCGCCATCTCCGAGGCGGTCGAAGTGGCGGCCTCGCGCCCCGACGCCATGTATTGCCTCGGCAGCGTGCTCAACCACGTCCTCCTGCACCAGACGGTGATCGGCCTGGAGACTCAAAAGCAGCTCGAAATGGCGGGCGACGCGCCCGATGTCCTCGTCGGTTGCACGGGCGGCGGCTCCAACTTCGGCGGGTTTGTTTTTCCGTTTCTCGGCAAGAAGCTGCGCGGCGGTTCCGGGCCGCGCATCGTTGCCGTCGAGCCCAAGGCCTGCCCGACGCTGACGAAGGGACCCTACGCCTACGACTACGGCGACGTCTCCAAGCTCACGCCGCTTGTGAAAATGAACACCCTCGGCAGCGGTTTCATGCCCGCCGGGTTCCACGCGGGCGGGCTCCGCTACCACGGCATGGCACCGCTCGTCAGCCAAGTGCTCGACGCCGGTCACATCGAAGCGTGCGCCATCGACCAGCTCGATGTCTTCGCCGCCGGCGTGCGCTTCGCGCGGGCGGAGGGCATTGTTCCAGCACCCGAGGCCAACCACGCCGTCGCCGCCGCCATCGACGAAGCGCTTGCCTGCAAAGAGAGCGGCGAGGCCAAGACCATCGTCTTCAACCTCTGCGGGCACGGGCACTTCGACATGCAGGCCTACATCGACTACTTCGCGGGCAAACTGCGCGACTACGATTATCCGGACTCCGAGATCGCCATGGCGCTGGCCGGCCTGCCCAGCGTGGCACCGGGCTGAGCGCCTGTCCGCCAATCGGCGCGTTCGCAGCTTGCGTCGCTCCGGGTGCCGGACTAGCTTCCCGTCGTCATGAAAGCTATTGTGATTCATTCATTCGGCGGTCCGGAAGCGGTCGTTTTCGATGAGATTCCGGTTCCTGGACCGGGCCACGGCGAGGTGCGCGTGCGTATAGAAGCCGCCGCCCTCAACCCGGTCGACTGGAAGATCCGGGACGGCTATCTAAAAGACATGTTTCCGCATCATTTTCCGGTCACTCTCGGCTGGGACTGCGCGGGCGTGGTTGATGCCGTGGGCAAGGGCGTGACCGGATTCAAGGAGGGTGACGCCGTGCTCGCCTACTGCCGCAAGGACTTCGTGCGCGACGGCTCGCTCGCGGAGTTTATTGTCTTGGAACCACGTCACCTCGCGCACAAGCCCGACGGGCTCTCCTTCGAGTCCGCCGCCGCGCTGCCCCTCGCGGGGCTGACGGCATGGCAGGCGCTTTTCGACGCGGGTAAACTCAAGAAGGGCGAGACCGTTCTCGTGCATGCCGCCGCGGGCGGGGTGGGGCACTTCGCCGTGCAGTTGGCCAAGAGCGCCGGCGCCGTCGTCCTTGGCACGGCGAGCGTGCCGAATCACGACTTTCTGCGTTCGCTCGGCGTGGACCACCCGGTCGATTACGTCGGAGATTTCGTGCCCAACGCGCGCGCGGCCGCGCCCGACGGCGTCGACCTCGCCTTCGACTGCGTCGGCGGCGAGGCGCTCGAGTGCAGCCCGAAGTGCCTCGCGGCGGACGGGCGCATCGTTTCCATCGTCGATCCCGGAACGATCGAGGAGTTCGCCGGAATGGGCATCCGCGCCGAGTGGGTGTTCGTCGCTCCGCACGCGGAGCAACTGGCGGAGCTGGCGGGACGCGCCGCGCGCGGCGACTTGAAGGTGGAGGTGTCGTCCGTGCGGTCATGGAAGGACTACGCGGAGGCATTCAAAGCCCTTGAGGAGGGGCACACGCGGGGCAAGATTGTCCTGCGCATCGATTGAGACGGGCGGGGCGGATGTTTTTATTGACATAAGGAAAGGTTATTCGTCCTATACGGAAAATTAGTTTTCTTTACAGAATCCAACAGTCGAACCACAGCAGAAATGAGAATCGAAATAGACTCCATGGGCGAGATGTCCGTGCCGGAAGACGCCCTCTACGGCGCCTCCACGCAGCGCGCCGTGCTCAATTTTCCCGTCAGCGGCCAGCCGATGCCGGCCGCCTTCAACCACGGGCTCGGCCTCGTGAAGTGGGCCTGCGCCACGGCCAACGAGGCCCTCGGACGCCTGTCCAAGGAAAAGGCGGACCTCATCCGCGAAGCGGCGGAGGAAGTGGCGGCGGGCAAGCTCGACGAGCATTTCCCCGTCGATGTCTTCCAGACCGGGTCGGGGACGTCCTCCAACATGAATGTCAACGAGGTCATTTCGAACCGCGTCTGCCAGAAGCTGGGCAAGCCCATCGGTTCGCGCGATCCGATCCACCCCAACGACGACGTCAACATGGGGCAATCGTCCAACGACATCATCCCCACGACGCTGCACGTCTCCGTCGCCCTCGCCCTCAAGGAGAACCTCGTTCCCGCGCTGGAGCACTTGCAGAAGGCGCTCGAAAAAAAGTCGGCGGCCTTCGACAAGGTCGTGAAGATCGGGCGCACCCACCTCATGGATGCCACGCCGCTGACGCTCGGGCAGGAGTTCAGCGGATACGCCGCCCAAGTGAAGAAAGGCGTGGAGCGGGCGAAGAAAGCCGTCACCGCGCTGGAAGAACTGGCCATCGGGGGCACCGCCGTCGGCACCGGCATCAACTGCCACCCCGAGTTCGCCGGGCGCGTCAGTAAGCTTCTCGCCGAGAGAACGGGAATCAACTTCCGCGAGGCGGACAACCACTTCGAAGCCCAGGGCGGGCGCGACGACGCCGTGGAAGTCGCCGGCTACCTCGCCACCGTCGCGGCGAGCCTCACCAAGGTGGCCAACGACATCCGCCTCCTCGGCAGCGGCCCGCGCAGCGGGATCTTCGAGATCAACCTCCCGTCTACGCAACCGGGCTCCAGCATCATGCCGGGCAAGGTTAATCCCGTCATGAGCGAGATGCTCGTGCAGGCCTCGATCTACACCCAGGGCATGAGCGCCTTCGTCGGCAAGTGCGGACGTGAGGGCCATTTCGAGCTGAACGTCACCATCCCGCTCATTGCCAAGGCGCTGCACGACTCCGTCACCGTTCTCAGCAACGGTGCGCGCGTCTTCGCCGACCGCTGTGTCGACGGGATCGAAGCCAACGAAGAGCGCTGCGCCGACCTCGTGCGTTCCAGCCTCATGCTTGTCACCGCCCTCAATCCCTACATCGGCTACGACAACGCCGCCAAGGTGGCGAAGAAAGCCTTCGCCGAAAACAAAACCCTGCGCGAAGTCGTATTGGAATTGGAACTACTCGACGAAGCCACCCTCGAAAAGGCGCTCGATCCCACCGATATGGTGAAGCCGAAAGCCTGAGACGGCTGGTCGGCAGGATCATGGTATAGCGGTGGCGGAGCGGTCGGTTTCGGCGCTACGGCAGCGTGGTGCTGGCAATCACCGTCGTTCTGCAAGTAGGAAACGGTCGCCTAAAGCAGGGCCGAACGACAAGGGTTTGGGTTCGTTGCATCTTGAACATAACCTTGGCCAGCGCAAAGCGCTCGCGCTCGGACTCGGCCGGGTCCGGTGTGAGGTCGGCACTGCCGAAGTCTCTTTCGCCCGTGGTCTGCACGACGAGGCCGTCTTCGCGGGGTACGAGTGAAAAACCGTCACTGCCTTGCCCGGCAAGCGCGCCATCGAAGTGGAAATCGTCACTGTCAGCCCGTGACGGCGGTTGCTCGGGCGGTATGTGCCCCGGCGCGACCGGCATCATGACATTTGCAGGGTTTGAGCTTGGGACCGGCATTCGGATACCTTTCCGTCGGTTTGGCATAGGTTCGCGGCCCGTGGCTTTCCTGTTCCGTCCGCCCCATTGCTTGAAGAAGAAGGAGACATCACTTCGGCGTAACAGAACTTGCCGCCCGCCGGCACATTCCCGCGCGAAACATTATGCACGAGCGAGGTGGTCTCGCCGATCCAGCCTTTTGTTTGATCGGAGAGCATCCGGAGTCCGCCCGGAAGCACCCGCGCATCCACGCCGCCGCCGATCGCGCCCGCGCTTGATTCCAGAACAACGCTGGTCACCGACAGGTTGCCGGGATCGTCGATGAATTGACGGGCGGCCCCGCTTGTCAGCCCGCCCGCGCCTCCGGCAACGGCCGCTATCCCGACGCCGCGCGCAATGCTGCTTACCCCACCCGTCACCGCGCCCCCGGCTGCAGCCCAATGTCAAAGCGCTCCTCCAGCGTATAGAGGCCGGAGACGTCGTCCCGGGTCAAAGCGGCGGTGATGCCGGCGGGCGGGACGAAGCTGCCGTCGGCAAGGCGTGTGAAGGGAAGGGTGTGGCGGCCGTTGACGAGGGTGGCGGTGTTGTTCTTGACCTGCTCCATCGCCCAGTAGGCCGCGAGCGAGCCGACGACCCATGCTTTCGGCGAGGTCTCCAGCTCCGCCATGTCGCTGATCGCCCACAATGCCGCGATCATACTGGCGGCATGCAAAGGCGTCGATCCGCCGAAGGCTGCCGCGGTGTCGGAGTGCTCCACGATGGTCGACTGGTAGCCGTGGCTCCAGCCCTTGCCCATGCCGGTATCGATGCCTGCCGCGAGCGAGCTGTATTGCCGGGTGAACGCCAGCCCGCGCACGCCGTCGCCACCAGCGAAAAGACCGAGTACCTGGCGATATCGGTTTCGAATTTGTGGATACCGCCGATGTAGGTGAAATCAATGTTGGTCACGATGCGGCAGCTTCCCCCGTTGGCGGTCCACGAAAGCTCGCTGACACCGTCTTCAAACACGGTTTCCAGGAGGACCACATGCACGGTGTCTTTGGGCGCAATCATGGAATCAGGAATGGCCGTTCCGGGCGCGTCCGGCTCATTGGCAATCACCGTTTCTCCGGACGTGTTCATGAGAGGCATGGAGCCAGCGCGAATTCTAAATGGCAATACGGATAGTCGTAAACGATTTGTGAATATTTAGCGTGCCGGAATCACCGTCGGCAGTTGGGTGGAAGTTGTTCCGGTCTCCTTTCGGGACATGGTCATCCGATTTTTGTTGTAAGTTCGTTTCCGCGTTTGCATAACGGCCTGTGTTCGGAGGTCGGTATGGCCAATTACAACAGTGAATCGGTGCAGATGATTGAGGCGGAGGCGGCGCGTCTCCTCGACGAGGCAAAGGCGCGCGCGGCCACGATTGTGCGGGAAGCGCGGGAGGCGGCGAAGCGAATTGCGGAAGAACCGTTTGACGCGGGCGACGCGGGGGCGGAGTGCGAAGCGATCCTCGCCCGTGCGCGGAAAGCGGCCGGGGAGGCCGTGGAGCAGGCGGAAGCCGAAGCCGGTGCGTTGCGCAAGCGTGCCGCGCAAACCTCGGAGGAATGCGTCGCCGGGATTGTCGGAATCGTGCGCGGAGGTGGTTCGTGAACCTCTTGGTGAACACGCCCGAACGGATGCGGCGTGTGCGCATGGTCACGACCAAGGACTGTGCGTCCGCCGCCGCGGCTGCGCTCCAACGGGCGGGCGTTCTTGACGTGGAAAAAGGACCCGGTCCGGAAGACACGGACCGCGCCGCCGTGGAGAAGGAGCGCTCGGCGGTGGCGGAACTCATCGCGGTCATCGACGGCGCGCTCGCCTACGTGCCGCAGGAGGAACGGGTGCCTATCGCACGGGACGTCGACGCCGACCTGATGCGGAGTGTCTCCGAAATCGAGAAGGAGACCCGTGAGCTGTGCGCCGGGCTGACGGCGATGCACAGCCGTCTGGAGAAGCTGCAGACGGAGGAGCGCGAGGCGCGGATCCTCTGCACTGTGGCACGTGAGCTTTCGGACCGCATACAGCTGCCGGCGGACGTGTTTTCGTTTTCCGGCAAGGTTCTCTGCTCCGGAATGTTCGTCTTGCCGGGTGAGTCCTCCACGGCGGTAGCCGCGCGCTTGGAGGAACTGGCGCTTGTTGTGGAAACGGTCGATCTCGACGGAGAGACGGCTTTGTTGGTCGTTTGCCGGCGCTCGCAATGGCGGAGCGTCAACGAGCTTCTCTCGAGCGGCGGGCGGCTGCTTCACGTCGTCACTGACAGCGGCGAGGCGTTATTTTCCGAAGGCCCGGAGCGGCGGGCGGCGGATCTCGGGCGCGAGCGGGAGAATCTCCTTGCGGAGATCCGGGAGCGGACGAACGAACACTTGGAGCACCTTGTTCTGTTGCGCGAGGCATTGGCCGCTGAAAGCGACCGTCTCGGCCTTCTTCAGATGGCCCTCGCGACGGACCATGCCGTCCTCATCGAAGGGTGGGCACCGCAGGCTTCGCTCGAGGCGACCGTGGAAGCCCTACGCGGCGAGGTCACACCCCTGCACATTGAGTCCCGTCCGCCGCGGGCGGAGGATCAACCGCCGACAAAGCTGCGCAACGCGGCGCTGTTGCAGCCCTTCGAGATCATCGTCAATCTCTTCGCCACTCCGCGCTACCACGAATGGGATCCTACCCCGCTGGTGGCCTACTTTTTCGCCCTCTTCTTCGGCATCATGCTGGGTGACGCGGTCTACGGAGTGCTCCTGCTCCTGCTCGCGCGGTTTCTTCTCCCGAAGATGGCGGAGGATCCAACCGCCGAAGGGTTCCTTATGTTCCGGCGGGTGATCACGGTGTGCGCCGTATGTGCCATTGCTGTGGGCCTTCTCACGGGAACCTACCTCGGCGATGTTCCCGCGCACTTTTTCGGACTCACGGGCATCGCGCTCTCCGAGGGTCTCCATTCCCTCTACATGAACCCGATGGCGTTCATCGTCGCTTCCCTTGTCGTCGGGATTGTGCATGTGAATCTCGGGCACCTGCTCATGCTCTTGCGCGGGCTGCGGGAGCGGAAGGCGCATGCCGTGCTCGGACGGTCGGGTGTCTTCGTCATCCAGATCACGGGCATTCCGCTTGTCTTGGCAATGCTCGGCACGGCGTGGTTCCAGCCCGCCGAAACCACGCGGCTCCTCTTGCTCGCATTCCTGCTCGCGGGCGTCCTCATGGTCGTGGCGGCGTCGCTCATGGAAAAGGGGTGGTTTCTCGGCAGCATTCTCTGGATCTTCGATCTGAGCGGAATTCTCGGTGACATCATGTCCTACGCGCGCCTCGCGGGCGTGGGGCTGGCGACATTCTTTCTCGCGCACTCCTTCAACATGATGGCCACGCTCGTCGCGGGAATGCTTCCCGAGGGAATCGTCCGCCTGACGCTGGGCTCGCTGGTGATGCTTGTGATTCTCGTGTTCGGCCATGCGCTCAATCTGCTCCTCAGCTCCATCACGTGCTTCGTGCATTCGCTGCGGCTTTGCTTCGTCGAGTTTCTTTTCAAATTCTATGAAGGCGGCGGCCGTCCCTACGCCCCGTTCCGCCTTCGACGTCGTGCAATGATTCCCGTGCGCGCGGGAAGCGGGGCGTTCGTCTGATTTCCTTTCAACCATGCAGTTATCCGGAGGTATACCATGCTAATCAGTCCAGAGTCCCTCATCGTTCTCGCCGGCGCCCTTGCCCTTGCCATGGGCCTCGCGGGCTCCGCCGTCGGGATGGGCCTTGCGGGGTCCGCCGGTGCCGCCACGCTTTCCGAGGAGCCCGGCCAGTTGCGCAATGTCATCGTGCTCGTTTCGTTGCCGATGACGCAGACATTCTACGGGCTTATCATTCTCATTCTCATGCTCACGACGGTTATGCCGAACCTCGCGGCGCTGGAGAATCCGGTCGGCGCGGGTTTCTCGGCACTGGCCTGCGGCCTTATCGGAGGGGTCGCACAGTTCGCGTCTTCGGCCTTTCAGGGCAGCGTCTGTGCTTCCGGTATCGCGCTGCTGCCGAGAACACGCGGCAAAATCCTCACCAACGCGATGATGCTGGCCGTGTTTGTCGAACTTCTCGGCGTCCTCGGGCTCGTTTTCACCATCATGGCGCTGAACCTTCTCGGCTTGTTCTGAACCATCCTCAGGGAGTGCGGCTGTGAAAGAAATCAAAGAAGCGATACTCGGCAAAGTGCGGACGGAAGCCCGTGAAATCGTCGACAATGCGGAAGAGGAAGCCCGGCGGATCATCGACGGGGCGAAAGCCCGCCGCGACGAGCGCTTTACGGCAGAGCGGGAGAAACTTCAGCGCGAGGCGGAAGGCGAAGCCGCGCGGATCACCACGCGCGGAAAAATGGATGCGCGCAACGCGGTTGCGGCGGCGAAAGCGGAGGCCTTTGACGCTGTTGTGGAAAAGGCGCGGACGGAGTTGCGCGCCGCCAAACCCGACGTGGAAACCTATGCGCGCCTCATCGCGGAAGCGGTTGGAGGGCTCGGAAGCGGTGCGGGGATAACCGTGACCGTGCCGACGGGGTGCGGCGGAATCGCGGCGGAAGCGCTGAAGAAGGATGAGCGGACGGCGGAACGCGTGGCGAAGGTTGAGGAAGATTCGATGGAAGGCGGTATCCTCGCGGAATCAGAAGACGGGAGTATTGTCGTGGATAACACCTACGGTGCGCGTCTGGAGATGCTCCTGCCGCGCGTCTATATTCATTATGCGTCAAAGCTGTTTGGAGGAGCCGACGGATGATGCCCGGCCCGCAGGCGGCGTTCATGACGGCCCTTCTGCAATCGCGGGAGGCGGCAAACGTGACGGCGGATGCCGTTGCGCGGATTTCCGCCACGGCGGACGGAAGCGAACTGCGGGACGACTTGCGCGGAACGGATATCGGCCGTCTGCTCGGGAACGCAACATTTCAAGACCGGCGGGAGAGGGATGGATTTCTCTGGGAGTATCTGGAGGCTCAGTTTTCTTTGCTCGAAGAGATGCCGTTCTTCCCGGCGGACGCAGCGCAATTTGCCCGTGCGTACATCCGGAAATACGATCTCGCCAACCTCAAAGCACACCTGCAGGGCATCGCCGCGGGGAAGGCGTCGGCGTTGATTCCCGTCGGCATACTCCGCCGCGGCGGCTTTCTCGATGATCTCGCGGAAGCGGACTCCGTCGAGGGCATCGGCAGGATCTTGCGGAGTGCCGGACTCGCCGAGTTTGCCGCCGGTTTGTCCGCCGCGGACACCGCACGGGGTGTCCCCGAAACGACGTTCCTCGATGCGGCATTCCACAACCATCTTGCCTCGGTGGCGCGCGGTTTGCACGGGGAAACGATTCTCGCCCACGCCTGCGGGGTCATGCTCGACTACGAGAACCTCTCTCTCCTGCTCCGCGCGGTGCCCGGCGAATGGGGAACGGCGGCGGAGAAGCATTTCATTGCGCCGGGTTATCTGCTGACGGCGAACGAGTTCAAGGAGTGCGTTACTTTCGGCGCCAAGGAATTCGCGAAGCGTATCGAGTTTCCCGCCTACCGCAACGCGGCGGAGGAAGCCGCTTCACTCGCCTCCGCCGCGACCCCGGCGGCGGCCGGCGAGGTCGTTGCAAAGCACCGCTTTGCCCACTTGCGCGGCCTGCTTGCCACCCAGGTGGCGCCGCCCTGCGTGGCCGCGTGGTACCTGATCTTGAAGGAAACGGAAGTGCGGAACGTCCGGCTGCTCCTCAAGGCGGCGGAAGACGGTCTTTCTTTGGAGGCGGCAAGGAGGTGCATGGTGTTGTGAAGACAGCTCAACCAACCGAGCCCGCCATTGCGGTGATCGCCGCGCCGGAACGGGTCGACGCCCTGCGTCTGGCGGGTGTTGCGGAGTCGCACGCGGTGGCGGCGGATTCCGCGGCAACGGCGGAGATTCCGGGAATTCTGCGCCGGTGGATTTCCGGCGGGAAGATCGGCGTGATCCTTATTGACGAGAATCTGATTCCGTTCGCGGGCGATGCCGTCCGTACGCTCCGTGCGGGAAAGAGCGCGCTTCCGGTCATTCTCGAAGTCCCTGTCCATGAAGTGACGGCGGACACTTCCGCCGCGTACTACAAGGCGCTCAGCCGGGAGTTTCTCGGGCTGGACGTTGTATTGGAAGCGGAGGATTCACCGGAACACGAACCTGTATCCAAAACAATGTAAGGGAGAAACAACATGGGAACCATTTGGAGAATTTCAGGGCCGCTGGTCATCGCCGAGGGGATGCGGGGAACGCGGGTGTACGAAGTCGTGGAGATCGGTGAGGAGGGCATTGTCGGCGAGGTAATCGGCTTGGACGGCGACCGGGCCGTGATTCAATCCCACGAGGAGACCCTCGGCCTGCGGGCGGGAGAACCCGTGCGCCCGACAGGGAGGACGCTGAGCGCGGAGCTGGGTCCGGGATTGCTCGGCTCCATCTACGACGGCCTCCAGAAGTCACTCCTCGCGCTCATCAGCGACAGCGGCGAGTTTATCCGCCGCGGAGTGAAGGCCCACGCACTACCGCGCGACAAGAAATGGGATTTCACACCTGTCGTGGACAAGGGAGACGCGGTGGAGGGCGGGGATGTCATCGGCACCGTGCCGGAGACGCCGCTGGTCGAACACAAAGTGATGGTGCCGCACGGGGTGCGGGGCCGGATCTCGGAGATCCGCAGGGGCGAATATACCGTCGAGGATATGGTGGCGGTCGTGGAGAACAACGGTGACCGCCGGGAGATCAATCTTATGCAGGAGTGGCCGGTGCGCATGGCCCGGCCTTACCGCAAGCGCCGGGATCCGTCGGGCCTGCTCACCACGGGCATGCGGATCATCGACTACATGTTTCCGCTCGCCCTCGGGGGAAAGGCGGCCGTCCCCGGCGGGTTCGGCACGGGCAAGACCGTCACGCAGCAGCAGCTCGTGCGGTGGGCGGAGACCGACCTCAATATCTACGTGGGTTGCGGGGAGCGGGGCAACGAGATGGCCGACGTGCTGCACAGCTTCCGCGACCTCAAGGAGCCGAAGTCCGGGCGTCCGCTACAGGAGAAGGAGATTTTTATCGCGAACACATCGAACATGCCCGTCGTCGCCCGTGAGGCCAGTATCTTTGTCGGTGTGACAATGGCGGAATACTACCGTGACATGGGGTACGATATTCTTCTCGTGGCGGACTCCACGTCGCGGTGGGCCGAGGCCATGCGCGAGATGGGCGGGCGTCTTGAGGAGATGCCGGGCGAGGAGGGTTTCCCGTCCTACATGGGGTCGCGTCTTTCCTCCTTCTATGAACGTGCGGGGCGCGTCGACTGCATCGGCGGTCCGGAGCGCGTGGGATCGGTGACGATCGCCGGCGCGGTGAGCCCTCCGGGAGCGGATTTCAGTGAACCGGTCACGCAGCACACCCTGCGCATCGTCGGTGCGCTTCTCTCACTGGACACCTCGCTCGCCAACAAGCGCCACTTTCCCGCCATCAATTGGCTCACCAGCCACAGTCAGTATGTCACCGCCGTGCGGAACTGGTGGGACCGGTTCGACCCGGGCTGGGAAGTCACCCGCGCCGAAGCGCAGCGGATCCTGCAGAAGGAGTCTGAACTGGAGGAAATCGTGCGCTTGGTCGGCCCCGAGTCGCTGCCCGACGACGATAAGCTGCTCCTCCTCGTCGCGCGCATGATCCGGGAGGATTTCCTTCAGCAAAGCGCGTTTTCGGAGGCGGACACGTACTGCTCCCCCGAAAAAGCCGGTCTCATGATGAAAACAATTTTGCACTTCCATGAAAAGGCAAAAGAAATGCTCGACGCGGCCATGCCCTTCACCTCCGTCCGCTCCTCCGCCGCCGTGGCGCGGATCGCGCGGATGAAAGAGATCAAGAACGAAGAGTTTGCGGACAAGGTAAAGGCCATCCGGGAAGAGATCGACGGTTCCCTCGGCGCTGAAGCCGATAGGGACGACGGGACGGTTCCGGAAACCGCGGAAACGAAAGAAGGAGTGACGCCATGAAGATGCCAAGAACGCTATTTCGGGGCGGGGCGGCGGAATACCGGCCCGGCACGACCGGGCGCAAACCCGCGCTCCATGAAGACCTCTTTGTCCGCGAAGGCCGGGCGATCAAGAAAGCAGGCGGCGCGCTTCTCATTGCCAAGGCCATTCCCGGCACGCAGTACAACGAGATTGTCGAAGTCCGCCTCAGCAACGGCACGGTCAAGGCAGGACAGGCGATTGACATCAGCGACGAGGTTACCGTCGTCCAGGTGTTCGGGGGCGTGAGCGAAGTGGACCTCGCGGGCACGCGTATCCGCTGCAAGGGCGAGACCCTCAAGCTCCCGGTTTCGGACGACCTTCTCGGACGGGTGCTCAACGGTATGGGCAAACCCATCGACGGCGGTCCGGCGGTTATTCCCGTGGACTATCTCGACATCAACGGAGAGGCCATCAACCCGGCCTCCCGCGAACCGCCGGCGGAGTTCATCGAGACCGGTATTTCGGCCATCGACGGCCTCAATGTCCTCGTCCGCGGGCAAAAGCTTCCCGTCTTCAGCGGAGCCGGCTTGCCGCACAACCGGATTGCCGCCCAGATCATCCGGCAGGCCACGGTGAAAGGGAAGGGGGAGAACTTTGCCATTGTCTTCGGCGCGGTCGGTATCAGCTACGACGACGCCGCATTCTTTATCAACAACCTCCGCGGCACCGGTGCGCTGGAGAGGGCTGTCGCCTTTGTCAACACGGCCTCCGATCCGGCCATTGAACGAATCTCCACACCCCGCCTTGCCCTCACGGCGGCGGAATACTTCGCATGGCAGCGCGACATGCACGTCCTTGTCATCCTCACGGACATGACAAACTATTGCGAGTCACTCCGCGAATTGTCGGCCATGCGCGAGGAGATTCCGTCGCGCCGCGGGTATCCGGGGTATATGTATACCGATCTCGCGACGATCTACGAACGCGCCGGGCGCATCGAAGGCCGGAAGGGATCCGTCACGATCATGCCTATCCTCACGATGCCGGATGACGATATTACGCATCCGATACCGGATCTCACGGGATATATCACGGAGGGGCAGATCGTGCTTTCGCGCAGTCTTGAGCGGGGAGGCGTCTACCCGCCGATCGATGTATTCCTCTCACTCTCGCGCATGATGAAGGAGGGCATTGGTCCCGGAAAAACACGCGAGGACCACAACAATGTCTTCATGCAACTCTACGCCGCTTATGCCGAGGGCGCTTACTTGCGTGAGATTTCCACCATCATCGGCGCGGACGCTCTGGGTGACCGCGACCGCCTCTACCTCGAAAACGCGGACCGTATGGAGCGCCTTTTCATCGCCCAGCGTGACGATGAAAAACGGTCGGTGGAGTCGACTCTCGACATCGCATGGGAGCTGTTTTCCCGCCTCCCCGAGGAGGACCTGAAGCTTATCAGTGAGGCGTTTATCGCGAAATACCTCCCGGAAAACAACAGAACCGGCGGGGATTCCGCCTGACGAGGATTTATGGCCGGAATGCTTAAAGTCCGTCCCACCAAGATGGAGCTGGTCAAGCTGAAGCGGCGGCTCGGCCTCTCCCGCCGTGTTCAGAAAATCCTCAAAGACCGGCTCGCCATACTCACGATGGAGTTTATCAAGACGGCCCGCCGCGCGCTCGCGGTCCGGTGCGAGGTATCCAAAGCAGTGGATGCCGCCTCGACGGCGATGGCGCTGGCCGACGGCATCCACGGCCCCGCCGCGCTGGCGCCCGCCTTGTCCGCCTCCGAAACGGGTGCGACCGTGAAGGTGACAACCAAGAATGTCGCCGGAGCCCGCGTGCCGTCGCTCGCCCTGCGCCTGCCGCCGTTTCCGCCGCCCGCTTACGACCCGCACGGGACATCGGCGTTTGTTGACACGGCAGCCGAAGCGGGGCGCGATGCGCTGCGGGCCATGATCGCCCTCGCCGAACTGCAGCGCTCCCTTGAGATCACCGGCGCGGAGATCAAACGCACCAAGCGCATCTCCAATGCGCTTGAATACCTTGTCATTCCAAGCCTCGAGACGACGATCCGCGTCCTTTCCATGAAGTTCGAAGAACGCGACCGTGAAGAGAAATCACGCCTCAAACGGGTGAAGGTCCTTATCTCCCGCGCGGCGGAAGCGCGTGACGCACGTGTTTGAGCGGGAGCCGGTTCAGGCGGTCGCGGCGGGTGGACCGGGGGCTCCGGGCAGCGGGACCGCATCAATGCGGGGCGCGAATCGTAACATCTCAATGATCCTGCGCCGGGACTGCCCGCTCTGCCAACCGCATCCGTACCTCGCTAAAGCCTACGCCCGCCCCACAGATAAAAAGCGTAGCGAGACGCTTCAACGAGCCTGCGCTCCCATCGATTTCATGAATAGGATTTGGGTGATGACGCGCTGCCGTGTGGTTTTTCTGTTGAATTGGGGCGGGAACGTCCCAAAGGCTGCGTGGATGCGTAATTGGACTGTATCCCTGATCCTCCTCGTTGCTCCGTTGATTCCTTTGAGCGCGGACATTTATGTCGACTTCACCATCTCGCACGACGGTGAAGTCGGGACCTTCCGCGCGCGCCTGTTTCACGAGCAGGTGCCGCGCGTCTGCGCCAACTTTATCGGGCTTGCTACCGGAGAACGGGCATGGCTCGACCCCCGCACCCACCGCCTGCGCGAGGGCGTGCCCTTCTACGACGGGCTAACGTTTCACCGCCTGATCCACGATTTCGTCATTCAAGGCGGCGATCCTCTTGGCACAGGGGGAGGCGGCCCGGGCTATGTTTTCCAAGACCAGTTTCACCCCGATCTGCGCCACGACGGGCGCTACCTCCTTTCCATGGCGCACGCCGGCGCCCATACCAACGGATCGCAGTTTTTTATTACGTTGGAGGAAACACCCTTTCTCGACGACTATCACTCGGTCTTTGGCGAGGTGATCGAGGGCCGGGATGTCATCGACGGGTTTGCTGATCCCGGGCAGCATCCGGTCGACGAGAATGAACGGCCGGTCAATGCAATCGTCATGGACTCCGTCGTCGTGTCCGGACCCGCACTGGAGGGTTTCATGGCGGCGCACGCTCAGGCGGAACTCCCGCAATGGAAGCCGGTGAACAAAGAAATCTCGTATTCCATGGTCGACGACGGCGACGGGGGCACGCGCCCGGCCCTGCGTCTGCACTGGCACCGCCGGGCGCAATGGGATTATCCGCTTCTCGGTTCACAAACTCTAGAGGTCGCGGATCATGGTGCGGAGGAACCGGACGGGCCGGATTACTTTCCGTGGATCACGCTGGGCTTCGGACTGAGCGTCGATGACGAGCCGGACTTTTTCACGGACGTCACGGGTGTCTTTGCGGAGGACCCGGATCAGAATCTTGTGGCCTTTCCCGCCTTTTTCCAAGTGCTGGGGCTTGACTATTCGCACCTGCCGACGGTTCCGCAAAGTATGATCGCGGCGGGAACGGAAATCCGCCTCTCCCTGCCCGAGGGCACTTTACGGCTCGGATTTGAGGGAGAAGAAGACGGGTCGTGGACCTTCGAACCGGCGGACGGCAGCGCGGTTGCCTCGGGCGCTATAGAGGATTTTTCGGAAGACCCCGAGAGCGCCGTGCCGGAGGAGGGCTTTTTCATCGGCGGGGACGACACGCTGGCCTCCCTGCTTGCGCGCCGCACGGTCACGGTTTTCTTTGACGAGTCAGTCGGTCCGTATGGTTGGACGGCGGTCCAGCCCACATTGTCCTTTCACGAAGAGGGGAAGGGGTGGTTCAACGGCCCTGTCAACGCCGACAACCCGGCGAACGTGCCCTTCCGCGGCCAGTTCGAGATCACCTTTCCCTGAGCAGGCGCGGTCGGCAACGGGTCGCGCCCCGCCGGGGCCGCCCGCCCGGATTTGAGGTTGCCGAACGCCGCGTAGGCAGAAACAAACAGGCATCCAATTCTTCCGATGCAGGACGCCTACCTTGTCTACGCCATCCTCGGGCTAACGCTTGCCGCTTTTATCTGGGGCCGGTTCCGCTACGATCTTGTGTCGCTCACGGCACTTTTTGCCTCGGTCGTCCTCGGACTTGTCGCTCCGGAGGCGGCGTTCGCGGGTTTCGGGCATCCGGCGGTCATCACGGTGGCGGCGGTCCTCGTCCTCAGCCGGGGGTTTCAGCAGTCGGGGCTTGTCGACTTTCTCGCGGGCTACGCGTTGAAGGCGGGCGGCAATGTGACGATGCAAGTCTTCGTCCTCGGCGGGACGGTCGCCGTGCTCTCGGCTTTCATGAACAATGTTGGGGCGCTCGCCTTGCTCATGCCCGTGGCGCTGCGCATGGCGCGGGAGCACAAAGTGCCTGCTTCGCGGCTGCTCATGCCACTTGCCTTCGGTTCTCTCCTCGGCGGACTCATGACGCTGATCGGCACACCTCCCAACATTATCATCTCTACCTACCGGGCGGACAAAATCGGCGAGACATACGGAATGTTCTCGTTTTTTCCAGTGGGCGCGGGGGTGGCGGCGGCGGGATTGGTGTTTCTGGTCCTTTTGGGTTGGCGTTTTACGCCGGAACGTCGCGGACAGGCCTCGCCGGAGGAAATGTTTGATACGGCGGATTACCTGAGCGAACTGAAGGTGGGGGAGGACTCCAAGGCGGTCGGCAGCACCCTGCGGGAGTTGCGGGAAGCCTGCGGGGAACCGGTGCCGGTGCTGGCGGTTCTCCGGGGAAAAAAGCGCTATCCCGGCCACAAGTTCTACGGCGCGCTGAAAGAGGGCGACGCCCTGCTTATTGAGGCGGACCCGGAGTTGCTCAAGCTGGTCGAGGAGAAGGGAGGTCTCACCGTCGGAGGCGACGAAGCCGAGTCGCTCAAACTGGCGGAGGCCGATGACTTGCAGATTGTCGAGGCCGTCGTGCGCACGGATTCCCGTCTCGTCAACCGCACAGTGGCGCAGTTGCGCCTGCTCGACCTGCACGGCCTTCATTTGATGGCCGTGGCCCGCGAAGGCGGACGGCTCAAGCAGAGCCTCGGCAAAGTGCGCTTCCGGCCCGGCGATGTGCTGCTTCTCCAAGGTGATGAAAGGGACCTCTCGGAGAAGTTGCCCGAACTCGGCTGCCTTCCCCTCGCCAGCCGGGACTTAACCCTCGGCAAGCCCCGCAAGCTAGTGCTTTCCGTGGGGATCTTCGCCGCTGCCGTCGCCTCCATGGTGGCAGGATGGCTCACTGCGCCCGTTGCCCTCGGCATCGCCGCGCTTGCTACCGTGATGAGCGGTGTGCTGCCCGTGCGCGATGCCTACAAGGGCATCGACTGGCCCGTCATCGTCCTGCTCGCCGCGCTCATACCTGTGGGCGAGGCCCTTGAAGCGACCGGCGGAGCGGAGATGATCGCCGCCGCCATTCTTGAACTCGGGAAGGCATGGCCGCCGCTTTTTGCCCTCTTGCTCCTCTTTGTCATCACAACCGTACTCTCCAACGTCGTCAACAATGCCGCCGCCGCCTTGCTCATGGCACCCATCGCAGTCCTGCTTGCGGACGGATTCGGACACTCTCTCGATCCGTACCTCATGACGGTTGCTGTCGCCGCGTCGTGCCCGTTTCTCACGCCCATCGGACACCAGTCCAACACGCTTGTCATGGGACCCGGCGGGTATCACTTCGGCGATTACTGGAAGGTCGGGCTGCCGATGACGGCGGTTGTCATGGCCGCGGCGATACCGCTCATCCTCGTCGTCTGGCCGTTCTGAGCGGTTCTTGCAGACCGTCCCGGCGCGACGCTCGCTAAAGCTTCACGCTACACATTCCTACCGCGCGGGCGGCGTAGGCTGAAGCTTCAGCGAGGCACGGAATCGGTTGGAAGAAGCGACCGTAATTTTCCGGTATCCCGATGTTCGTTGACACCTCACCCGCTATTTTTATTCGTTCTTATGCATGCAGTTTGGACCCCATTGCCTACGTACCCCATTGACACTTTTCTCAGCCATGCTGGCGCTGTGCGGACAGGCCGCGGAGGAGTATTCCGTCGTCATCAACGAGGTGATGGCTTCGAACGGGTCGACCATAGCTGACGAAGACGGCGATTACGAGGATTGGATCGAGCTATACAACTACGGTGAAAGCGCTGTCGACCTTTCGGGATGGGGCCTTTCGGACAGTTACAGCAACCCGTTCAAGTGGACCCTTCCCGTGGGCACCTTCATCGAAGCCGGGGCTTACCGGCTTGTCTGGGCATCCGGCAAAGACCGCAAGGCTACCGAAGAACTCGCGGAGCCCGGGATCCTGCGGGAGGTCTACTTCAACATCCCCGGCTCCTCCGTGAGCCAGTTGGTGGATCATTCCCGTTTTCCCGCGCATCCGGATATCCGCGAAGATGACAATCTTGCCGTGGGTTGGGAACGGCCGGATACAGGCGCGGTCGAGCGGCCTATGCCTTTGGATTCCATTCGGCCGATACCGCCCGGCCTGCACACCAACTTTGCCATTTCGGCAGCAGGCGAGGAGATTATCCTGACACTCCCTGACGGCACGCGCATCGATGAGCTTCCTCCCACACCCATCCCGCGCGACGTTTCCTACGGGCGGGTGGGGGACGGTCCGGGCGAATGGGCCTATTTTGCCGACCCGACCCCGGGGGCGGCCAATGACACGACCCCGCTCGCCATGCCCCCTCCCGTTGCGATGAGCGAACCGGCGGGATTCCACGAAACTCCGTTTGAATTGACACTCGGGACCGACGATCCTTCCGCCGTGATCCACTACACACTCGACGGAAGCACGCCGGGACCGGCATCCCCCCTCTATTCCGGTCCGCTGACGATCTCGCAGACAACCACCCTGCGCGCCGCGGTGGTCGGCGAGGGGCTGCTGTCTGTGCCGCCGCAAACACGCACATGGATTTTTCCCGACGACGTCATCGCGCAGGATGCGCAAGCGCCTCCGGGCTGGCCGGGGAACCGGGAGATCAATAACAAACGCATCGAATACGGTATGCTGCGCTCGATCGTGACCAACGACAGTGTCCGTCTGCGGGAGGGCCTGCTCTCCATTCCCTCGGTTTCCATCGTGACGGATTTGCCGAATCTCTTCGATCCGGATACCGGGATCTATGTAAACGCCCGTCAGGTCGGCTGGGAGCGGCCCGTTTCGGTGGAATTGCTCGATCCGGAGACCGGTCCTGAGGGCGGTTTTCAAGTGGAGGCCGGCCTGCGCATTCGCGGTGCCTACAGCCGCAACGATGATAATCCGAAGCATTCCCTGCGCCTCCTCTTCCGCACGGCTTACGGCGACTCGCAGCTTCACTTTCCGCTCTTCGGAGAGGAGGGAGCGGACACCTTCGACCGTGTGGACTTGCGCACGGCGAACAATTACTCATGGGCATGGGAGAACAGCAACCGGAACACCTTCCTGCGCGACGTTTTTTCCCGCGACACCCAACTGGATATGGGTGCACCCTCCACGCGCAGCCGGTTTTACCACCTCTACCTTAATGGGCAATACTGGGGCCTTTACCAGACGCAGGAACGCGGCGACCGGTTCTTTGCCTCCACATATTTAGGGGGCGGCAGTGAAGACTGGGCCCGTGTCAAGACGGGGCAACCGGACTACCACATGGATGTCGATCCCGAGGCGGAGGACCCGTGGACGACGCTGCACCACATCGCCATCAACGAGGGCTTCACGGGTGCGTTCACAGACAACTATTACCGTGTCCAGGGACTGAATCCCGACGGCTCCCGCAATCCGGACCTCCCCGTTCTCGTCGATGAAGACAATCTCATTATCCTGACCTTAATCGCTCACTACACGGCGGATCCGGACAGCCCGGCATCATTCGCCTTTGTCGGTCGCCCGAACAACCTGTATGCGCTGATAAACTACAAAGAACCGAATGGGTTCAAATGGCTCCGGCACGACACCGAGCACTCGCTCGGCGCCCAGAACGCCTACGGGCCCGGCTACAACATGACCAATGTCGTCGTGAGCTGGACGGAACTCCACCGCTTCAATCCGCTCACGCTGCACTCGCGCCTCATCCAACATCCGGAATACCGGATGCGCTTTGCCGATCTCGCGCACAAGTACCTTTTCGGCGACGGCGCCCTCACGCCGGAAAAATCCCTTGCAAGACTCCAGCGCCGTATCGACGAAATCGATCTGGCCGTCATCGCCGAATCCGCCCGCTGGGGTAGCGGGCGTACGCGCGAGGGCGACTGGCTGCCCGCCGTCGGCCAGGTCATCAGCTTCCTTGAACAGCGGCGCGACTACTTCGTGTCCCACCTCCGCGGCGCCGGTTGGCTCCCCGGCATCGAACCACCGCAACTGGAGATCGACGGGCGGACGCTGAGGATGACGGCGGCGGTGCCCGTCTACTACACGACCGACGGCAACGATCCCCGCTTGCCCGGCGGCGGGATTCATCCGGACGCGGTGCTGATTTCTCCTGCGCCGGGCGAAGCGGATATCGCCCTGAACCGCTCCGACCGCATCTTCGCCCGTGCTTTCGACGGTGCGGATTGGAGCCCGGCCGCGACTCTCGTGGCGGAGGATATGCTCGATCCGGGTGTTGTCGTTCACGCATGGGACTTTGAGGCGGAAGCGGGCTTTCCAGGACCGTCCCGCACAACCGGCGGCGGCGCGCTTTCAGTGGAATCGGGCCCGGACACGGAACTTGAGCGCAACCCGGCCGCGCAGGGATTTTCGACAGCGCATCTCCGGGTGAACAATCCCCTTGGCGCGGTGGTCACCTTCGAACTACCTACAACCGGATTTGAAGCGGTCACTCTTGATTTCCTCACGCGGCGTTCCGGGCAGGGCGCGGGCAGCCAGACAATCGCCTACACAACCGACGGCGCGGAGTGGCACGATTTTGCGACATACAATGTGTTCAATGAGTCGCCCATGGAGCAGCGCTTTGATTTCGGCGGCGTCGCCGCAAGCGCCGACAATCCGGACTTCGCCGTCCGCATCAGCTTTTCCGGCGGAGACGGCGGCGAGGCGGGGAACAACCGATTCGACGACGTGGTTCTGCGCGGCGTGCCGCTGCAGGGTACAAACCTTCCGCCAACAGTGGTTGAGGAGGCCGTTCCCGCGGCGCTTTCCGGCACGGCGGGTGCGGGTGCCTTTGCCGTGAATGTCTCGGATTGGTTCAGCGACCCGGACGGTGACGACCTCACCTTCACGACCGTCTCTACGGTGCCGGGTGTCCTCACAGCATCGGCGGACGGCGCTTCGGTGTGGCTGAGCCCTGTGGAGACCGGCGGTGCGGTCGTGACTGTGGCGGCGGCGGACGGGCACAACCCTCCGGTGGAGACCTCCGTTTATGTGCTTGTTTACCCCGGTCCGCACGCCCTCGCGGAGGGCATGTTCGCTTTCGGAGAATGGAGCGCTGCCGAGCCGGCGGGTTCTTTTCCGCCGCACATGATCTTTGTGCAGAGCGAGGTCACCGATCCGGACGTGAATACAGAATTGCCCTTCGCCTACCACATTCCGCCCGGCGACGCAGCCGTTCCGATTGACGCCGGGTTCCCTTATGCGGCGGAGTCACGCAGCCGCATCAACGGTCTTGGTGAAGTCGGTATCAGTTTTATCAATACTGGAAGGGGCCGCGACATCGGAGCCGCGCTCGTGGCCCTCGACACAAGAGGGGTGACGAATGTGGCGGTTAGCTTCACGGCACAGACTGTCCTGCCCAACACACGTGTCTACGGTCTGCGCCTCCAAGCCCGCGTTGGCGATGCGGGGCCGTGGGAAGATGTCCTCATCGACGGCAGCCCCGTGGAATACATCCGCAGCGATACAGCGGGCGACCTTGCTGAGATGGGTCCAGTGCGTTTGCCGGATGCGCTGGAAGACCGGCCGCTTGTGCAACTGCAGTGGCGTTACCATCACCTCGACGTGACCTCCGGCCCACGCGCAAAAATTCGCCTGGATGACATTGCCGTGACATCCGTGACGCCGGGACCGGGCTTCAGCGAGTGGGTGGAGGAAAATTTTCCCGAACCCGGTGACCGGACCGAACCCGACGTTTCCGGACCATTCGCCGATCCTGCTGGAAAAGGGCTCAGCAATCTCATGCGCTACGCGTTCGGGCTCCGTATCGCCGATCCGGTGCCTTCGGAGCCGACAAGTATTGCTCTGCGGGAGGGACCTGTCCTTTCGATCACGTTTCCACGCGATCCCGCGAAGACCGACATCGTCTACATTGTCGAGGCTTCCGAAGATCTCCTGGAGTGGCCGGAAATTCTCTATGATTCGTCCGCCGACTCGCGGGAAAACAATCTTGGCGACCGCATGCGTATCGAAGACAGCCGCCTACTGACCGGAGAGGAAAACCGGTTTCTGCGCCTGCGCGTCGACGGGACCGGGCTGCTCGACTGACGCGTTCTCCGCCGGGATCCGACTCCGCCGCCCCGGCGTCTCCGGCGATTGCGGCGCGAATAGAATTGTCAGCCGGTTTGAGCGTCGATTGTATGCCCTCGATGAACGGGCATGGAAGCGCTTCATGGAAGTACTCGCGCCGTATGCAGAGGAGTGAGTGGATTTGCGGTGAAAACGATTGGAGGAAATTCGGATCCGGAACCGGAAAAGAGCGGTGACGCCCGCTGCCCGTACTCGCTGGACGTGCTCGAAGCAGTGCGCGGGAGGATGGAATCGGCTGCGGCGCGGATGGACCGACCGGTCGTTGTTGCCCTCGGCGGTCCCGGTGGAACGGGCAAGTCGACGATCGCGCACTTTTTGTGCGGGCAGGTTCCGGGCTGCGCGGTCCTGCCCCTCGACGACTATCGCAAATCCCGCGCGGATCGCTTCGCTTCGGGGCTGCTGGGCTCGCATCCGGAAGGCAACCGGCTCGGGCTCCTGCGGGCGCATTTGGAGACAGCGCGTCGGGGTGAGGCAGTGGAGCGTCCCGTTTTCGATTCGGTGGCAGGCGAGGCGAGGACCACGCAGCGCGTCGGCCCGGCGCGGATACTTCTTGCCGAGGGCGAAATCGCGGCACACCGGTGCCTCAGCGATGCCTTTGACCTGCGCATTCTTGTCGAGGCGCATTGGCGCACGCAGTTGCACACGCGGCTCACCCGCGACATCCGGGAGCGCAAGTACTCGCTCGAGCGCGCTATCGAGGTCTACCTGCAAAGCAACTTGCGCGACTACCCGGCGTTCGCCGACCCCGAAGCAGACATCATCCTCTACCGCACGCGCAACGGTCGGCTGAAGTTACGTATGAAGCCCCGCCCGTCCGGTGATTGATGTTCCTTTGGGTTGCGCCGAAGCTTGGATGTGTTACCTCCGTCACCCGCAATGGAAAGAGCAAACATTGGGATTTTCGGCTGCGAAATCATTTATCCGCAGAACGCTAGCACGCCTCCCGGCACCGTCCCGGGGAAGCTGTAGCGGCAGATGAGTCGGGATGGCCACACCGGAAACAATAGCTGCGAAGGTGCGTTCGCAACGCGCCGCATCGGCACTTGAGGCGGAGGATTTGCGCCGCATCCTCGCCGTCACGCAGGAGATCCAGGGCGAATCGACGATGCCCGGATTTTTGAGGAAGACGCACGAAGGGTTGCTCGAACTCATCGCCGCCGACAACCTGTCGATCGCCGTGACGCGCTTCCGCCCGGGTATGCGGGCCGTCGCGGTGGAGGCTTACGGGAGCCCTCCGTTCACCAGGGAACACTTCGAGTATTATTCCAAAAACGCCCTCGAACATCCCTACGCGAAGCACTTCGTCGAGACCGATTCCGGCGAGGCCCTCCGCATTAGCGACCTTGTGCCGGTGCGGGAATGGACGCGCAATCCGTTTTGGAAGTTCACCCTCGAGCATCTGGGCTACCGTTACGGTCTGCTGGCAGTGTGGCCGTTGGGTCGGAATACGATTTTTAATGTCGATTTTGAGCGCCGGGAGCGGGATTTCAGTCGACGCGACAAGCACGTCCTCGATGTCTGCATGTGCGCGCTGGGGCCGCAATACTCGATCCTCGCCCGTCTCGCCCGGCGGAGGGCGCCCGCCGCCAAAACCGTGGCGCGGACCAAGCGGGCCGTGCCCTCGGCCGGAGAGATGACACCACTCACCCCACGGGAAGACGAGGTCCTCCGGTGGGTAGGGCAGGGCAAGGACAACGCGGAAATCGGCATCATCCTCGGCATCAGCCCCCGCACCGCGCAGAAGCATGTCGAGAACATCCTGAAAAAACTTCAGTTGGAAAACCGCTACGCCGCCACGATCTACGCGGCGCAAAACGCGGATGGCGGGGACTCCGTTTTGTGATCGGCGGCGCGCGCTCCGTCTACGGTTGCGCGCGTATTCCATGATTGAGGAATTCAGGTTATGATCGGAGCGGTATCCACCTTGGCCTGATATGCTTTTCATTCTCCGGTTTTTTCGAATTCAACTCCTCATCCCCGCTTTCGTAGGCACCGCCTCGCTTGCCGCGCAGTCGGTGACGGTCGATCCCGACATGCCCGACGGCGCCTGGGGATCGCTGCGGGAGGTCATCATCCGCATCAACAACGGCGATCTTGCCGCCGATACGGTGCTCATCCCGAACGGAGCGACCGTCACGCTCGACGCGTATTCCGGTGGGCTGTTCCCCACCGGAGCGGAGAGCGACGACATCGTCTTCTGGCTCGATTCGCAGCTCACGATCCGCACGGTGGACCCGTATGGCGAGCCGGCGGTGATCCGTACCGCCGAGAATTATCGCCATTTCCGCATCGAAGGCGGCGATATCACGCTCGAAAACCTGCGCTTCCAGGAGGGATACACCCGGATCGACCGCGGCAACCCCGATCAGGCACTGGGCGGGGCCATCCTCGCCATGCCCGGAACACACCTCACGGTCCGGCGCTGTGTCTTCTCTGGAAACATCGCGCATGGCATGAACGGGCAGGACGATTCCAAGGACGCCGCCGCCCTCGCCGGCAAACCCGCGCGCGGCGGGGCGATCTACGCCGAGGGGCCGGTGGTGGTCGAGGATTCCTATTTCTACGGCAACCGGGCCGTCGGCGGTAACGGCGGCAAAGGGCACAACGAACCGACGGATCCCATCACAGGTCCTTTTCGGGCTTACACGGGCGGGCGCGGCGGCGACGCCACCGGAGGAGCCATCCACATGGAAAACGCACCCATCACGCTGGTGCGCAGCACCTTCGGGCGCTTCGAGCCGTTGGTGTTCTTCTCCGGTGGAAACGAAGCCATCCCCGGCAAGGGTGGCCGGGGCGGAAATCAGGGGGTCTGGACCCTTTTTTTGCTCACGATCAGGGCGGGCGACGGCGGTGACGGCGGCGACGGATTCGGTGGCGCGGTTTTCATCCGGGGATCCGACGGGATGGATGCGGAAAACACCACCTTTGCGAACAACCGGGCCAACCGCGGCGAACCCGGCGAAACCGGCGAACACGGAAGTTCTCCGGGCGAATCCGGGCACCACGGCCAGGCCTTCGGCGGCGGGCTCGAATTGCGCGGAAACGAGCACTCGCTGATCTTCTGTACCGTGTTTGCAAACCGCGCCCACGGCAACGGCGGCGTCCGCCAGAACAGCGGCGGCTCCAACCTCCACCTCCACAACACGGTGATCGCCGGAAATATCGCGCCGGGCCACGATGCGGCCGACCTGCGGGTTTCTTCCGGCTCGATCGCCATGATGGATTACAATTTCATCGAAGCGGACCACGGGTTCACCGTCCCCGACGGGGCGGAGGGAAACATCCTCGGCGAAAGCGCGCACGGGTTGCTCGAAGAACTCCGGTTTTACGACGGCACCCACGTGCCCTTCGTCCCCCGCGATCCCGTCGTGCATCTCTATGGCATGGGCGATCCCGATGCGGACGGCTACCCGGCCACAGACGCGCGCGGCCTGTCGCGCGTGTATGACGGCAACGCCGACATCGGCGCGACCGAGGCGCGCACGCACACGCTCGCCCACGGCGGCACCTACACCATGTCGCTCGGCGGCGAACTCCAACCCATGCCGACGTTCGAGCTTTTCGCCGATGGCGAAGGGCGTTCCCACGAGGCGTTCTTTGAATTTACGAACGTTTGGGACGAATTCGGCTACGATCCCAACGCGCCCTTCGACCCGATCTCATGGGATATTATTGAAATGCTCGGCTATCAGAACCGCGAGACATTCCCCATTCGCTTCCGTTCGCGGGTCAGCGGGGTGGACAAGGAGGCCGTCACCACCGTCACCATCGAAAACACCGCCCCCGTCTGGACCGACGACACGACCTATTTCCTCGAATCGATGGAAAAAGAACTCGACCCGCCGGGCCTCGTCATGGGCGATCTCCTCGCCCACAGCGCGTTCCACCACACCGAACCGATGTCGGTGGCCGTGAGGGATGTCTTCGGCGAACACCTGCAATACCGCCTCACACCCGACGCCGAGTGGCAGGACATGCCCGATGACATCGGCCCGGCGAACGCCCTGCTGCTGGAACCCGAAAGCCGCATCCGCCTGCGCCCGCCCGACGAATTCTTCAACGGCGCGTTCGACAACATCATCGACCTCCGCCTGTGGGAGACGACCCAGGACTTCGCCCCCGGCGACCGCGTGGACATGAGCGAAACCGGCGGCTCCACTCCCTTCAGCGGCAACTCCCGCGGCATGTCGTTCATCGTTTACCCGGTGAACGACGCGCCCGTCGTCACCGACGGCGGCAGCCTCGTGTGGATGCCGGACATCGACGAGAAAAGCACCGGCCACGAAAACATCACCATCGCCAGCCGCTTCGAGGACCGGTATTTCGACCACGACGGCGACCCCTTCTCCGGCGTCGCCGTGGTCGGAGTCGCCAGCGGCGGCGTCGGCGGGGATTGGCTCTACCGCATGCCCGGCGACACCGAGTGGCGGATGATCGACGCGGCCTCTGACGAAAACGCGCTGCTCCTTCCGCCGCAGGCCCACATTCGCTTCGCCCACGGCGGCGGCACCGATTACGGCCAGGCGCCCGCGCTCAGCGCCCGCCTTTACGACGGCAGCGCCTGGGTCCCCCCCGCTCCCGACGTCGTGCATATCGCCGACCTCATCGGCGGCGAGGGATCCTTCTCCACCGGCGTGCTCGATTTGCGGCAGACCGTCAACGGCGTGATCGACGATCCCCCCACCGACATCCACCTCAGCAACGCCACCATTCCCGAAGGCGAAAACGGCCTGCCCGTCGGCAACCTCACCACCGAGGATCCCGACAACGACCTGGGCGACACCCACACCTATTCCATCGCCAGCGACCCGAGCGGCCTGTTCGTCATCGACGGTTCGCAACTGCGCCTCCACCCGGAGCTGATGGCGGATTACGAAATCCTCGACTCGCACACCGTCCGCATCCGCACCACCGATTCGGTCGGGCTGACGTTTGAGAAAAACTTCGACATCGACATCACCAACCGCAACGACCCGCCCGTTTTCCTCCCTCCCGCGTTGTGGTTCGACGGCGACAGCAGCGTCTCGCTGCCCGACGCCACCGTCACCAATTCCTACACCCTCGAAGCCTGGATCCGCCTCGACGAATACCGCGGCTGGTCGCGCATCATCCGCTTCTCCAACGGCCAGGCCAACGACAACCTGATCCTCGGCTTCGAATCCACCGGACGCCACCTGATGCTGGAAACCTACCACGGCGGCTCCGGCACGCGCGTGGTTTCCGATATCGAAGTCCCGCTCGACCGCTGGATCCACGTCGCCGGGGTGAACCACGGCGCGGGGAGCGCCACCGCGTCGCTTTACATCAATGGCATCCGCGTCGGCCATGCCGGCGGGCAGAACTCCGCCGCCCAAGTCAACCGAACCAACAACGCCCTGGCATCCAGCACGTTCAACGACCCGAACTTCCGCGGAGCCATCGGCCAGGCCCGCCTGTGGGACACCTGGGTCGATCAACCGATGGTGGCGACGCTGCGCGACACACCGTATTTCCCGCATGGCACAAGCAACCGGCGGTTCCAGTTGTTCGATGAAACCGGCGACTACGAAGGCACGCCGAACAACAACCCGCTGCGCATCGGCATCCGCGATTTCGTGCCCCTCGAGGAAGGGCCGATGCCACTCACCGGTTTGGATTTTTACGATCCCGAAGCCGCACCCGGCGACACCATGCGGCTCGTCGTCACCACCAGCCAGGGCACCATCGAGGCGGGCAGCGGCGGAGCGATCAACCTGTCCGGCAACGGCAGCGGCGAACTCACCGCCGAAGGCCCCCGCTCGCATCTCCAGGATCTGCTCACCTTGGGCGATCTGCTGATCGTGCCGCCGCCGAACACTCTGCCCGATGCCACCGTCACACTCCTGCTCAACGACCTCGGCCACACCGGCCCCGGCGGCGAGCAGACCGCCACCGCCACCTTCACCGTCAGCAATACCGGCCTCTCGCTGCCGCCGTTCGACCTGCGGATTTCCAACCATAGCGTTGAGGAAAACGACCCCGGCGCGGTGATCGGCACCCTGGCCGTGAGCGACGCCCAACCGGACGAGACGCACACCTTCACCCTCCTCGAAAACATCGGCCACGCCTTCGAAATCGCCGATGGAAACGTCCTCCGCCTCAAGGATGGCATCCACCTCAATTACGAGGAAACCAGCCAGCACACGCTGCTCGTCCGGGCGGAAAATTCAGCCGGGCTGTCCATCGAAAGCGAATTCACCATCAACGTGATCGACGTCAATGACCGCCCGATGTGGACCGAGGACGGCTTCACCGTGAGCCTGTCGCCGGTTACCCAGGACCAGACGGATCCCGATTGGCAATCCGTGGCGGATGCTTTGGAGTCCCGCTATTTCGACGAAGACGGCGACCCTTTCACCCACTATGCCATTGTCGGCAACCACGCGACATCCACACAGGGTTCGTGGCGTATTGCTGACGGCGATACCATCATCCCCTTCGGCGTGAGCGAAGACAACGCGTGGTTGGTGGACAAAGACCTAGCCATCCGTTTCATCCCCGAACCGGATTTTGACGGCACTCCCGGCCACCTTGTGGTCCGGGCCTGGGACGGCAGCAGCAAAAGTTCTCCCTCCCCTGTCAACACCTCCGTTTCGGTGACCGGAAACACAGGCCTCACCGGTGCCTATTCCGCGGAAACCGGCAACATTGCCATCACCGTCGAACCGATGACCAACGCCCCGGTCTATCAGCCGCTGATCGGCCGGGGGGTGATCTGGGAACCGAACCCGGAAAACATGGCCGACGGATGGGAACTTGGCGACCGTTGGTTTTACGACCAGCCCCTCGGCGTGGCCGGCGATCCTTTTTCCGGATACATTGGCAACAAGGTGATCGGCCATGAACGAAATTTCCAGATCATGTCCATGACATCCCAGACTACCATCACTCCTGATATCGACACGGCGGGCTATGAAGATCTTGAACTGGAGTTCAAGCGCTGGCTGGTACGCTCCAGCTCCCGGACTGCGGCAAGGCTCGGAGTGAGTCCCAGCAATGCCCAGGCATCTTTGATCTGGTCTGCCGGTGAGCGTGAGACCATTCGGGACACGAGCTGGGTACCCGTAAAATTCCCGCTCCCCACCGCCCCGAGCCTGAGCATTTTCTGGACCGGATACAGCACGCTCGATATCGTCAATGACGACGGCGGGTGGAATTTGGATGCCATCCGCGTGACTGCGGCGAACGCCGCGCTGCCGGTCGAGACGGCCGACTTTATGGATGCGCTCGCCGGGCCGGATGGCATCGGCGTCGATTGGCTCCTCGCCCACATGGGCGACAGCGTGATCCCGGATCCCGATATCGCGTTCGGCGAACTGGGCATTGCGGTCGCCCATGCCAGCCGCGCGGCCGGGACCTGGCAATACTCCAACGACGACGGCGGCACTTGGCTCGATATCCCCGCCGACGTCTCCAAGGCCAACTCGCTTTTGCTCGGTCACACGGCAAGGGTGCGCCTCTTGAATCCCGGGCGCCACATCATCCATGACTTCTTTCGCGCCCACTTTTGGGACGGACGTGTGGGCACCAGCGGATCGATGATGGATCTCAACAACCAGACCGGGGGTTTCGGCTCGTTCAGCGTCGAATCGTTCCACCTCAATTACGATGCCACCACCGGGAACGTGCCGCTGCGCGACTTGCGCGTGAGTTCAAGTCAGGTGGCTTACGACTGGCCGGGGATGACGGTCGGAACGGTCGCGGCCACCGACGTCAGTCGGCAGTCCAGAACCTACGCCCTGATTGAAGATCCCACCGGTAAGTTTGAAATCAAGGGCAACGACATCCTTCGCCTTCGGGCGGGCGAGTCGCTGTCGGTTTCCGACGGCGGCGAAATCACGCTGCTGGTTCGTGCGGAGAACGAATCAGGCACGACCTTGGAGGATCAAATAACCCTCGATGTCGTTCCCCCGTCGCCGCCGGGTCCGTTTGTCGGTTTCGGCCACGCCGTTTCCTTTAACGGAAATTACGGACACCACCTCGCCACCGATGCCGGGCTGCCCCTTCAAGACACCAGCTTCACCTTCGAGTTCTGGATGCGCAACCCGGTCACCGGCCTCGAAAGCGCCCTGCTCAGCCAGGGCGTCAATGAAGTCAACGAGCACCTCCACATCAACCTGAGGTCCAACGGCGGCATCCGCTTCGGCTTCTACGGCAACGACCTCGACGCCCCAGCCGACAGCGTGCAGACGCAGACGTGGGCGCACTTCGCTTTCACCTACGACCACGCCACCGGCCAGCGCCGCATCCTTCGCAACGGAGAGATCGTCGCCGAAGACACCGCCTCCGGCGCACCGCAATTCCCCGAAGACTCGCCCTTCCTCATCGGTCGCTACAACGATCTCAACTCAAGCGTCTCGCTCGATGAAATCCGCGTCTGGAACACCGCCCGCTCCCCCGGGCAGATCGCCGCCAACTTCCAACGGCGCGTGGACCCGGATTCACCGGAGCTGATCGCACTCTACGATTTCGAGTATTTCACCAGTCACCATGCGCGCGACCGCGCCGGAAGCCGCGACGCCCACGCTGTCAACGGTTCGGATTTCGTCGGGCTTGGAAACATCCCGCTGCGCCTCGATGCCGCGGGCACGGACCCGGTGTCCGTCCCCTTGACCGGCTTCGACCCGGAGGGCCGCGCCCTCAACTTCACCATCGTCGATTCCAGCGGCGACGGCGAAGCCTCCATTGATGGCGACACCCTCGTTTATCAACCGTCCACCCACCTCACCGGACCGGAGGCGACGTTCCACTACGCCGTCACCGCCGGCGGCGACACCAGCAGCGCGGTCGCCACCATCGTCTTCGCGCTTCCGCATGCGCACCTCGAACTCGACGACCACACCGTCGCCGGCGGCGAGGCCGGGGCCGCGGTCGGCGCCCTCAGCTTCGCAGACGGACTCACCCCTAGCCTCGTCGCCGACGCCTCCGGCATCTTCACGCTCGATGGTGGCGTCCTCCGCATCAAGAACGGCTTCCGCGCCGACGCCGCTATCTTCCCCGAGCACATGCTCACGTTGCACCTGACAGACGACGAAGGCCGCGTGTCCGCCCACAACGTCACCATCCAAGTCGGGGAAAGCACCGCGCCGCCCGTCATCCTCCCGCCCGCCGTCGCGCTGGATGGCGACAGCGGCGTCAACCTGCCGGGCATCAGCCACGTCACCAATTCCTACATGATCGAGGCGTGGATCAAGGTGGAGGAATACCGCGAGTGGTCGCGCATCATCCGGTTCTCCAACGGCCAGGCCAACGACAACCTCATTCTCGGCTTTGGTCCCTCCGGCAGCCGTCTTGTGCTCACAACCTACAACGGCAGCTCCGCCACGGGCGTGATATCCGACATCGAAGTTCCCCTCAACCGGTGGATCCACGTCGCCGGGGTCAACTACGGCAGCGCCACCGGCACCGCCGCCATCTTCATCAACGGCATCCGCGTCGGCTTTGCCGGCGGGCAGAACAACGCCGCCCACGTCACCCGCGGCAACAACGCCGTCGGCACCAGCACCTGGGACAACGAACCCTTCCGCGGCCTCGTCGGCCAGGCCCGCCTGTGGGACAGTTGGGTCGATCAGCAAACCGTGTTGGAACGCATGCACACCTTCCACTTCGAATCCGGACCGCGCTTCCAGTGGTTCGATGAAAACGGCCAGTTCACCGGCACGCCCGAAGGAGCACCCGTTCACACCGGCACCTTCACCCGCGTGCCGGAATCCGCGGGTGACCTGCCGCTGGAAAACCTAATTCTGTTAGATCCCGACGCCGCGAATGACGACACCTTCCGCGTCACCGCCAACACGGACACCGGCACGCTGCTCGCGGAAAACGCCACCATCTCCGTTTCAGGAAACGACACGGCCACGCTCACCCTCGAAGGCGAATACGCCGCCATCCGTGACTTCCTCGACGCCGGCGGCCTCGCATGGCGACCGGATCCCGCCACCCACCTCGTGGCCGACGTTTCCCTCACCGCCGAAAACACCACCACCGGCGGCCCGCAAGGCAACGGCACGCTGTCCATCCGCAACGAGTCATACAACCTCGCGCCATCCGGCATCGAACTCAGCGCCGGATCCGTCGCCGACGGACAACCGGGCGCGACCGTCGGCACCCTCACCGCCATCGATCCCAACCCCGGCGACACCCACGATTTCGAAATCGTCAGCGACCCTTCCGGCCTCTTCGAAATCGCCGACGGCAACGTGCTGCGCCTCCGCGAGAGCCTCGCCGCCGACCACGCGCTCTTCGAGAGCCACACCATCACCCTCCGCGCCACCGACCCAGGCGGCCTCTCCGTCGAGACCGACGCCGCCATCGGCGTCGATCCCCGCAACCGCGCCCCCGTTCTCATTCCGCCGACCCGCCGCTTCAACGGCGGCAACTCGGTCACCCTGCCTACGGTCGAAGCCATCGGCGGAGCCTACACCATCGAGGCGTGGATCCGCCGCGACGCCAACCGCCAGTGGGCACGCATCGCCGAGTTCTCCAACGGCGCCACCAACGACACCCTCGCCCTCGCCCTGCACGACGACAGCCGCCGCCTCATGCTCGAGACATTCGCCGATGGCGTCAGCCAGACGCGCGTCGTCTCGGACGTCATCATCCCGCACCAACACTGGCTCCACGTCGCAGGCGTCAACCACGGCGACGGCACCGCCACCCTCTACTTCAACGGCATCCGCGTCGGTCGCGCCACCGGACAAAATGTCGCCGCCGAAGTCGAGCGCAGTCAAAACCACATCGCCGGAAGCGAATTCGGCATTCCCGACTGGGACGGTCTCATCGGCCAAACCCGCCTCTGGAACCGAGCCCTCACCCAGACCGAAATCACCAACGCCGCCCATGCCACATTCCTTGCCGGAGACGCCGAAGGCCCCGCCTTCGAATGGATCCAGCCCGGCGGCACCACCCTCGGCACCCCGGCGGGCAATCCCCCGCCCCACGGCGCGCGAGATTTCGCCTCCACCAGCCGCGACCCCGTCCCGCTCGACCGCCTCGACTTCTTCGATGCCGACAGCACCCCGGACGACCCCGTCCGCCTCACCGCCAGCGTCGGCCACGGAACCCTCACCGCCGACGGCGACGGCCTGACAGTCACCGACAGCGGCACCGGCAGCATCGCCGTCGAAGGCACGGGCACCGACATTCGCACCTTCCTGTTGACCGGCGGCCTCGTGTATCAAATCGATGGCTACGCCGGCGTCGAAACCACGCTCGCCCTCGAACTCGACGACCTCGGACACACCGGCCCCGGCGGCCCGCAAACCGGCACCGCCACCCTCAACATCACCGTCGATCCGCCCGACATCCCCGTCACCGTCACCGCCGTCGATCACACCCGCGAAGCGGGCGCGCCGGAACCGGAGTTCGCCACCACCGTATCCGGCCTGCCGCCCGACGAGACATTCGCGGGCCTCTTCGGCGGCGACCCCGTCGTGCAAACTCCCGCCACCCTGCAAAGCGCGCCCGGCGTCTATCCGCTCACCGTCGATCTCACCGGCCTCGCCGCGCCCGGATTCACCCTCGCCGCCGAGCACGGATTGCTCACCGTCACCGAGCCCACCGTTTTCGCCAACTGGAGCCGCTTCACCACCGGGGAATTGATTGACCCCGCCCAACCGCGGTATGGAGAGACGCTTCCGGCCATCGTCACCTTTGCCACCGGCGCCGATACCGGAGCCTATCCTTTTTGGCTGACAACCGGCGGGCTTGATGACCCCGTCGACCTTTACCACCACCGCCGTGTCCCCGTCGAGGGTGTGGAGTTCCTTCTCGAGCGGAGCACCGATTTGGAGACATGGGAACCAATTGAAAACGCGGAATTGATTTCAAAGGAATTGCCTGTGCCCGGTCTTGAGCGTTGGCATCACCGGATTTCCCGGAACGCCGATCTCTTTTTCTACCGCCTGCGGATTCTGCCTCTGGAATAGACACGGTGCGCGGGGATACCTTTCGTAGCCGGAGCGTGTCCGGAGCGAAATGAGCGCGCCGTCCTATGCAGGCTTGCCATGGCGGGAGCGCGGTGCAGACACTGGCAGCGGGTACTATGATCCACCTGAGCCCTTCCGATACCGTGCTTGTTCTCATTGTCCTTGGCGTCGTCCTTGCGCCGGTGCTGATGCTGGCGGTGGCCCTGAACCGTCTGGGCGACCTGCAGCGCGTGACGCTCGAGCTTCGCGACCGCCTGCGTCGAGTAGAGGCGC
This sequence comes from Opitutales bacterium, assembly GCA_020831525.1. Classification (GTDB taxonomy): domain Bacteria; phylum Verrucomicrobiota; class Verrucomicrobiia; order Opitutales; family Oceanipulchritudinaceae; genus SLLG01. Next base: position 70,162 of record JAFIGH010000003.1, on the reverse strand, counting down.
GCATGGGCGGGGAGGGGACGCCGTCCAAGGGAGACGCGGCGGTCCGACCGGCGAAAGCGGCGGAAGCGGCGCCGGGCAAGGGCGTCGCGTCGCCGTCCGCCCCGGCTCCGGACGGCACTCATGGAACAACGGCGGTTCCGCCCGACGCGGAAAGGCGGGAATCCCCACGGCCGCCTGCGGCAAGGCCGCGGACGGCGGCCGGGGCGCCGCAGACCGGCGTGAGGCGCCTGGCGGGAGCGTCCGTGCCGCCGCCGGCATTCGCGCCTGTCCTGACGGAGGCGCGGGTGGGGCAGCGGGGTCTGCTCATCGCGGGGATTGTGGTGATGGTGCTCGGGGTGGGTTACTTTCTCCAATATTCCTTCCAGCAGGGGTGGGTGAGTCCGCCCATGCGGGTGCTGATGACCTACCTCGGCGGGACGGCGGTGCTCGCGGCGGGCGAGGTTTTCCGGCGCAGGGGTTACGCTCCCTTCGGGCTGACGCTGGCGGGCGGGGGCGTTGTCACTTATTATTTCGCCACCTTCGCGGGCTACGCGATGTACGGCATCCTGCCTCCCGCGCCCGCCTTTATCCTCATGGCGGCGGTGACGGCGCTCGCGGGGACGCTCGCCGTGGTTTACAACAACCGCTGGCTCGCCGTGCTGGGCCTTGTGGGCGGTTTTCTCACACCCGTCCTCATCCAGCCGGACGATCCCTCGACGCCCGGTTTCCTGCTCTATCTGGCGATCCTCAACGCCGGTGTGCTGGGTATCTCGTTTTTCCGGCAATGGGGCCTGTTGCACTACCTCGGGGCGGCGGCCACATGGCTTGTCTATGCCGTCTGGTTTTTCTCCACCTCGCGCATTGACGACTTCTGGTGGGGGCTGGGTTTCTCAAACTTCGTGTTCTTCACCTACGCGGCCGCGCCGGTGCTGTATGCGATCCGCAAGGACAAAGCGCCGGGGCCGGACGCATGGTGGCTGGTGGTCCCCAATACCGCCGCCGCGACGGCATTCGGGTTGGCGTGGATCGCGGATCGGTATTCCATTGAGGCGGGCGGGGTCCTCACACTCGTCTACGCGGCGTTCTTCACGGGACTGGGCGCATGGCTGGTCCGGCGCCGGCCCGGCGCGGAGGGCGCGTTCACGGTGTGCCTCGTGAAGGGCATTCTCTTCACGGGCCTGACCATTCCGCTCGTCTTTTCGGGGCCGTGGATCACGGTCTTCTGGGCGCTTGCCGCCGGTGCCATGGCATGGGCGGGCACCCGCCTCGGCAACCGCTGGGTGTTTTTCATGGCGCTCCTTCTTGCCGTCGCGGCGGTGTTGCGACTCTACACCTACGACTACCCCGTCTTGTTCGCTTTCGAGGGATTTGCGTCCGGCTTCGCCGAGGGTTGGGGGGACCGTGCGGGTGTGCGGCTGCTGATCGCCGCGGCGGTAACGGGCGGACTCGCCGCGCTTTGGCGGGTGAAGGCGCGGGACGGGGAGGGGAGCGGCAATGCCGCGGGGTTCCTCGCCGCCGCGACGGGGGCGCATCTCTTTGCCGTCCTCAATATGGAAACGCAGGGCTTCTTTCTCACCCATTCGCCCGCCGCCGCGCCCGCCGCGCTTTCCGTGATCTGGGCACTCTTCTCCATCGTTCTCATGGGCATCGGCTTCCGCGCGCGCCAGCGCACGACGCGCTGGGTCGCCATCGTTCTTTTCGCGGTCACCCTCGGCAAAGTGCTCCTTGTGGATATGGCGGAGGCGGCGACACCGTTCCGCATCCTGTCCAGCATCGCGCTCGGCATCCTCATGATCGCGGGCTCGTTTCTCTACCACCGCTTCAAGGATGTGGTGGAGCCGCAGAAAACGAAAAAGACATCCCATGAAGCGAAACCTTAAGGCGGCGGCCGGAAGCAGCCGCGAACGATTACGACGTTCCGCGCTGGGTTCCGCGGACGTTTTCCGGACGACGGCAAGGCACTTGGCATCCGCCGCCGCCCTCACTGTTGCGCCGGTCCTCGCCGCTGTGGAGATTCCGGTGGTTTCATCCCTTGTGGCGGAGATCGGCACCGAGGTCGCCCGGCCGGGTCCGGTGCGCGTCGTCCTTTCGCCCGACTGGCTGGAGGCGGCGGGGGCCGGACAGAAGACGCTGCGGCTCCTCGACGACCGCGGAACGGAAGTGCCGTACGTGATCGCGCGCCAATCCGGGGCGGAAGAGGCCGTCCGAATGACCCCGATGGAGATTGTCGACTACACCGAAGGGGACGGCTATGAGAAGCTCGTCCTGCGCGCGGAGCGTGATGCGCCGCCGCTCCGCGCCCTGCGTTTCGAGACGCGGTCGCGCGATTTCCAGCGGCGCGTCGCCGTAGAATCCTCGGTGGACGGCGACGCGTGGGCGTTGTTGGGCGAGGGGCTGTTTTTTGATCTCTCGTCGCGCTATGATTTCCGGCGGAACCGTATCGAATTTGCTCCGACGGATACCCGGTGGTTCCGCGTGCGGATGGATGTGCCGGATACCGGAAACGGCCGCGGCATGGACGTGCGCTGGGGCGACCGGACAATCTCCTTGCGCGACTTTCCCGGCGGCGCCGTGCCCCGGGTGGACCGGATCGTCGGGGAGTCCGCCGCCGCCGCCAAGGTGCCCGCGGTGTGGTACCGGCGGGTGTTTTCGCCCGTTGAGGTGATCACCGAAGGCCGCGTGAGCTTCGTCGACCTTGGCTGCCCGCAGGTGCCTGCCGACCGAATAGAATTGGTCACCGCTACGCCCGTGCTCTCGCGCCACGTACGTGTTGAGACACGGGAGGCGGTTTCCGGGGCGGACGTTTTCCGTTCGCGCGCGCGTGGGCGGGTGCAACGCACGCCGGACGATCCGCGCACCCCGCTGCGCATCGAACTCGCTTCGGATCACCTCGAATGCGTCCGGCTTGTCATCGAAAACAACGACGATCCGCCGCTCCCGCTCGAAGCGGTTCACCTCGAATGGCATCGGCGGGAGATGATCTTCATCGCGGAGCCGGACCGCTTCTACACCCTCTACGCAGGCGGGCGCTCCCTCGAACGCCCGCGCTACGGATTGGCCGACGTTCTCACCGCGGATCCCGCAAGCCTCGCCGCGATACCCGCGGCGGATGTCGGTCCGCCCGCACCCAACCCCGCGTGGGACGGTCTCCGCGAGGAGCCGACACCATGGACGGAGCGTTGGCTCCCGGCGCTCTTCGGCGCGCTTCTCCTCCTGCTCGCCGTCGCCATGGCGGTGTGGATTTGGCGGATTCTGCGGGCCGCGTAACGACATCGCCGAAAATTTTGGCTTTTTCCTTTCATCGGGGCGGATGTCCTGTACCTTGTGTGTTTTCCCCCCGTTCCCCGATGAATTTTTTCCCTGTTATTTTCCGGACGCCCGGCTCGTTTTTGCCGCGCGCATGTTTCTTTCTCGCTTTGTGCGCGTTCCATGTGAGCGGCACAACTGCCGCTGCCTCCGCGGCGGACCATCCCCGGTTGTTTTTTTCCGCGGAGGATCTGGATGACATCCGTGAGCGGCTCGACCGCGAGCCCTACGCGAGCATGTTCCAGACGTTGATTGATTTCCGTGACCGTGGGGACTTCTACCGGTTCACGAACGAATCCAACGGGGGATCGCTGCTCATGCGGGCGCGCGGTTCGGCCAAGCTCTACATCCTCACGGGTGACGAGAGCTATGCGGAGGATGCGCGTGACGACGTTCTCGCGGCGTTTGCGGTGATCGGGAACGGGTGGGCCTCCACGTCCACCTTCGGACTATCCCTTTACTCCTATGCCAAAGAACTCGCCATCATCTATGATTTCTGCGCAAACTCGGAGGCATGGGATGCCGCCCTGAACGCGGAGGCCTCGCAGCGGCTCGCCGACATCGCCGCCGTCATCGTCAATCACGGCGGAACCTCGCAGGCGAACGACGCGGGCAGTAACTGGCAGGCCAACCGCGGTGCGTCGGCGGGCATCGCCCTCCTTGCGACGGACAGCCCGTTTGACGAATCGCTCGCTGTCTCGGCCCACAATCGGGTCGTCAACTACCTCAACCGCAACGCCGGGAACGGCGAATCGCGCGGATGGAATCCCGAGGGGTTCGGCTACACGGCCTACGCCCTCGGTTCGTTTGTCGGTCCCTACGGTGTCGCGGCGGCGCGGGCCGACTCGGCGCGGGACCTCCGTGCGACCTCCCGCATGCAGTGGAAGACATGGACGGGGTTCGCCGGGACGACGACCGCTCTCGATGTGTATGGAACCGGCGGCGTGAAGACGGATTGGTCGAATGACAACGCCCACGTCGGCGGCGAGGGCATCTACGGGCTCGCCTTCTTTTATGCGCCGGAGGACTTCCGCGGCGCGCTGCGCCATGCGTACGACCGCTTCATGGGCGCGCTCGCCCCGCACGGCGGCAACTGGGACAGCGTGCGCCACGGCGCATTTTGGTCGATCCTCTACTATCCCGACGACATCGCACCGCAGGACCCGCTGGAAAACTGGGACTGGCACCGTGCTTCGGACGATGCAAGCGGGCTTGGCGTATTCACTTTCCGCAACGGCTACGAGGGGCCGGCGGACATCCTCGCCCAGTTCAAGACGAAGCGATACGCCCTCGGCCAGGCGCACAGCGGCGCCGACGGCCTCGGGTTCCGCGTCATCGGGGCAGGGGCACCGTTTGTCATCGGCGGGGGGCGAAACAATCCCGCCAACCGGCGCAATCAACCCACCGTTTATCCAAGCAATCCCAACACACTCACGTCATCCAACAACCTTACGGGGTTAGTGATCGGCACTCCGCTCGTCAAACCCGACGGCGGCGGGCACGCCATTGGGCAAATGGCGTCAAGCAGCGTGGGCACATGGGGCCACAAGCGCTGGTTTATGGCCGACTATGACAAACCGGCGACAGGGGCGGACGCAGTATTTGTCGTCGCCGACACCTCCAACAACGGTCTCTACTGGCAGATCCCGACCTTTCTTGAGAACACCGTTTCGGTGGACGGGAACACCTTCACCATCACCGGCTTCAATGGTTCCACGCTCCGGGGCACCATCCTCCATCCAGGGGATACACCAAACATAACCACCGGCACCCGCCCCCGAGGCGACGGCTACATCCTCAGTCAAGGCGGCACGCTGGACACGGAAGACCCCGTCACCAACCCCCGGATCTTCGACAACCGCTACCTCTTTGTCGAAGGCAACGGCGACGGCAGTTTCCTCGTCGTCATGACGCTCCAGGCTTCCGGCGCACACCCTGCGGTGGAGCACCTCGGGGGCGGGGTGGCGGACGCGGAGATACGGGTGGGCGAGCGAACCTACGAGCTTTCGGCGGACAACATTCTTTATGACGGCGTTGTCTACACCGCGCCGGACGCCACCGTGACCTTCGAGGCGGGAGCTGCGGGCACCATCGAGTCCGGTGCCGCCGACCAAACCGTTGCTTACGGCGAAGCCGCCGCCGCCCCGGAGGTAACGGCGGCGCCGGGATACACATTCGCGGGGTGGGACCGCGCGTTCGAGCGGGTCGTGCGCGACATGACGGTGCACGCCGTCTTTGAACCGGCGGAGATACTGCCCGGCTCCTACGCGGACTGGATAACGGGCCGCGATCTTTCCGCCGCCGAACAGAGCCCCTCCGCCAATCCGTCAGGCGACAACATTCAGAACCTCGTCAAATACGCAATGGGCTTGGACCCGGCGGAATCCGCCGCCGCGGACGTCGTCGAGGTACTCACCGAAGACGGGATTGTGGCTTTTCGCTACCGCGTCGCCAACGACGCATGGCAAGCCACCGTGACGCCCGTCGTTTCGAATGACGCATCGCAATGGACACCGGTCGCACCGGAGTCGATACAGACCGTCGAAACGACATCAACGCATACGGTTTACGAAATCGCGCCCGATGCGTCGTCAGGTCGCGCGTTCCTCCGCCTTCTCGTCGAGTTGGAGTAAAGGTGTTGTCCGCCACGCCGGTAGTTCGGCTGCGCAGGAATGCGCCCTCCAACCCTGCGGCGCACACCCCGCCATGGAGGGCGCGCCGCCGCCCGCGCCGCAAGAATTTTCTGGCGTGAGGCGGGCAGGGCGGGACAATGGCGCATCATGGCAAAATGGAAGAAACGCAAGCCGGAGACGGAGGAGGAACCCAAGGTCCTCAGCTCCTACACGCTCAAGCTCGACGAGGGGCAGCTGGAAGCGCTCGAAAAGATCTGCGACAAGCGGCTCTACGCTTTCTACGACGTCGCACACTCGCGCTTCGCCTTCAAGGCGCCCTACGAGGGCATCAACATCGTCGCCTACAAGAGCGGCAAGGTCGTTATCCAGGGCAAGGGCACGCAGGCGTTTGTGCAGAACATCCTCGAACCCGAGGTCACGAAATCGCCCCAGCTCGGTTACGAGGAGTTTCACAACCCGGAATACTACGAACCCCACGCCGGCCTCGACGAGGCGGGCAAGGGCGATGTCTTCGGTCCGCTCGTTTCCTGCTGTGTCATTGCCGACGGCGACATGGTTCGCAAATGGCGCGAGGAGGGCGTGAAGGATTCCAAGGCCATCACCGACGGCAGCATTCTCCGTCTCGAGAAGATCATCCTCAAGACGAAGGGCGTTGTCGTGAAAAAGACCTTCGCCGGCATGGCGCGGTACAACGAATTGATGTCCAAGCCCAACGCCAACCTCAACAAGCTACTCGCCTGGTACCACGCCCGCTCCCTCGCCGCCGCGCTGCAGGAGCGCCAAGTGGAGTGGGGGCTCGTCGACCAGTTCAGCAAGGCGCCCCTCACGCAGCAGCAGTTGAAGAAGGACGGCATCGACTTCGACCTGCGCATGCGCACGAAGGCGGAGGACGATCCCGTCGTCGCGGCGGCTTCCATCTGCGCGCGCGCGGAGTTCGTCCGGCAAATGGGCAAGCTGAGCAAGGATTTCGGCGAACCGCTGCGCAAGGGCGCGAGCGCCGCCGTGCGCGAGCAGGGCAAGGAACTCGTCTCCAAACTCGGCGCCCACCGGCTCAAGGATTTCGCCAAGGTCCACTTCAAGACGGCCTACGAAATCCTCGGTCTGCCCGTCCCCGAAAAGCCCAAGTGGACGCCGCGCCGCTAGCGTTCGACCGCGCGCGCCTCAAAGGCGCGGCGTGGCTCGTCGGCATCGACGAGGCGGGACGCGGAGCGCTCGCCGGGCCCGTCGTCGCTGCCGCCGTGGCGGTGCGCGCGGAAGTCCTGTGCGGCGACGCACTGCACGAACTCGCCGCCGTCGCGCGCGACTCCAAAGTGCTCCCCGCAGAGATCCGGGAGGGCGTTCTGGCCCGCATGGATGCCGCCGCCGGGCAGGCGCTTCTGCGATTCGCCCCGGGCACCGGGTCCGTCGCGGAAATCGAATCGGTCAACATCCTCGGTGCTACCAAGCTCGCCATGGCCCGCGCCGTCGAGGGACTCGGGGGAGACCTCGCGGTTCCCGCGACCGACGACGCGGGCGGCCCGCTATTCGATGCCGTCACACCGCCGTCCGCCCGCGTCCTCGTCGACGGACTCCCGCTCAAGAACTTCCCGTACCGTCACGAAGCGATTGTCAAAGGCGACGCTTGTTCGCTCATCATCGCGCTCGCTTCCATCGTCGCCAAAGTCACCCGCGACCGGCTCATGCGTGAACTCGCCCCGCAGTATCCGGTCTACGGTTTCGAGCGCCACGTCGGCTACGGCACCGGTGCCCACCGCGCCGCGCTCCGCCGCCACGGCCGCAGTCCCGCACACCGCACGCGGTTCCTGCGGGAGATTCTGACTGCGGAAGAGTAGTCGCCGACATCCACGGTACCAGCACATTGCCCGGACTCGCCGCGATTAGACTCCGCGATCTCTTTTCCGCCGGGTGAGTCCGCGCGTCGGTCGTCATTGGAAGGGGAAGTTGTAACCGGACAAAAAAGATCTGGGTTTAAACGTGTCCGATGTCCGATTCATCGGTACACGAATTAACCTCCGGAGTGGAACCGGGGTTTTGAATGAATTTGACTGGCCCGCCGATCAGGTCGTGAGTTCTGAAAAAGCGGGGGTTTCGGAGCGTTTGAACCGGTCGTGCACAGGGCTTTCAGGCACTCTGCACGGGGTGTTCCTTGGCTCCGGAATGGAAAAGTCGGGGGGCGCTTCGGGGAGGCGCGCGGCGGGCTGGGCTTTCGCCTTCGCCTTGGGGCTCTGGGCCGGGCTGAAGAGCCCGTAAAGGGTGGAATCGTTTTCGATGCAGGCACGGATTGCCGCGCGCATGCAGTCGTCAGAAGGGTTCTCCGTGTCGGGTGACAAGAGGGCCACTTCGTCTTTCAAGACGCGGAGGGCATGCAGGTAGACGCGGCTTGACAGGGCGTAACCCGCGGCGGCCCGGAGAGCGGATCCGGAAGCGCCCGGAAAGAGATGTCTCGCGACGGCCTGAAAGTCGTCTTTGGGCAGGTCGACCCCAAGGTTGAAGACTTTCGTTATGCGGCCTCTGAACTGCTCAAGGTTGAACTGCGATTCCTGCTCAACGATCCGCAGGGTGTGCATGAACTGCGGGGTCGTGATAAGCACGACGGGCACATTTTTGTTGACGAGGGCGGTGCGGAGCCACTCCAGGCGCTTCGGAACGTTCTTGCGCGAGCCGGTGAAAAGATGGTGTGCCTCGTCGATGACAAGCACGAGATCGCGGTTGCCGAGGACTTCCGCAATTGCCCGCTTGGCGACGGGCGAAGTGGCGTCGGGGCTGAGGTCGCAGCCGATTTCCCGCGCGATGGTGTAATAGAAGTAGCGGTCGTTGGCGTCCGCCTCAAGGGTGATGTAGCGGGCGCGGTCCGGGTTGCCGTCGACCCAGAGGCGAGCGGCGGTTGTCTTGCCAAGCCTCGCCTCACCGTGGATGAAGACGAATCCGCCCCGGCGGGCCGCGTATTCGCAGGCGTTCCGGACTTCGCGGCCTGCGGAGGTCTCGACGCCTTTTCCGAGGAGATGGGCGTGCCAGTGGCGGAGCGCGTCGACGAGGGCTTCATCCAGCGCGGGGAACCATGCCGGGGCGAGCGGCTTGTCCGGATCATGAGCGGCGCGGGTGTCCCGCGGGTCGTCGAATATCTCGGCGAGCCGTGCGGGCAGTCGCGTCGCGCACTGGCGGTGCGCGTCCAGTACGTCGGCGCGTGTGACGCGGGCGGGGATCTCTTCTTCGACTTCGGCATCCGGGTCTGCGGCTTCCGAGTCTGCGGCATCCTTGCCGCTGCCGAAAACGGACAGGAGGTCCGCCGTGTCTGCCGCGTGCAGAGCGCGGGCGAGATCCCCGGCGCTGAAGGTGATCTCCTTCGCGGAACGGTCGCGAAGGGTGGAGAAAGCGTCTTCAAGGGCGTTGCCGCGCAGCACTTCGTTGCCCGGTCCGGACGGGTCATTGTAGACAAAGCCCTCAAGCCTCCGGTTGAGGGCGAAGGCGCAAAACTCCTGAAGCGCGCCGGGCTGGCGGGAGAGCGCGCCGACGGCGAGGATCAGGGCGCGGCGCGCGGGACTCTCCGCCAGGGCGGCGGCCCTTGCGGCGCGCTGGGCGGCGACGGGCTGGACGGTGGCGAATTCTTGCGGCAGGAAAGGTTTCATTTGCGCGGCTCGGGTTCGGTGTCGGTTTGCTTGAAGAAGGCCGCAACATCGGCGAGACCTTCGGTTTGGGAGTCGATCCGCCGCGGATCGAGGTTTGCGGGCGCGTGGAGTTCGCGGCGCAGCCGGTTCGCGCGGTCGGCCTTCCGCTTTTCTTTCTTGCCCGCCTCCTTCGCTTCCCGGCGGCATGTCTCAATGGCGACGGCATTTTCGTAGGATTTGCGGTCCGAGACGATACGACGGCGCGTTTGTGCAAACTCTTCCGGGTACACCTTCTTGAGATTCCCGAAGCGGGTGCGGGAGGGGGCTTCGTGTGCGGCGATTTCGCGGTATGCCTGGGCAAGTGTCTCGCGGCCCGCTCCAATAGCGGGGACTTCTGTTGCCTGCAGCGCGAACTGATGGTTATTGCAGTCCAAATCGCTGAAGGTGATGAATGACGGATTGTCGATTTCAAAGCGAGCCATAACGCGCTCTCCACGCCGCGCGCCGGTGGCGGGGCTTCTGTAGACATAGGTTTGCTTGCCGATGTTAATGCTGAGGCCTTGCGGCCCTATTTTCACAACCCGCCAGTGAGTGGCCAAAGGCCAGCGAAAGCTGCCCTCGAGGTAAATCGGCGGCGACTCGGGATCTTGCCAACGGGCGAACGCTTCGCGAGGCGAAAGGCCCTTGAGACGCTTCCCGTTCGAAGGTGTGTCGTTGTAGCGATTGCAAGCGTCCTCGTAGGCCGCGACCATTTCCTCGAAGCTCAGCAACAACTCGGCAGGATGACACTTGCGGGCCTTTACGGTGGCGAGATGCTTCTTTGTGGACTCCGGACAATCCCGGCGTTCGTCGCGGCCGGCGTAGCCGCGTACCTTGTCCATGTAATTTTGCAGATCGCCGAACACCCGCTCGACGATCTTCGCGGAAGGATCGCGGACATGGACGACTTCAATGCCAAGGTCGCGGAGCCCGTAGATCCGTTCCTTCATGCCCAATTCGTCGTTCCGCCCGGCGATGAGGAGCGACTTTTCCCAAGTCCCGCCCTCCAAACACATCCGCGGTGGAAGGCCGCCGTTCTTATCATGATCATTTCTCCAACTGCGGGCGATGTCCAGTTGGTTATAAGACTCCCGCGCAAGCAGTATGAAGCTGCGGATATAGCCAGTCCGGGTGTCAATCCACGGGAGAAATTGCCCGCGTAGAACGTCGAACCGCATATCGTCGTATTCGTAGCGCCCCGCGGGGGTGGGGAACCAAAAGTAGTGGTTTCCTGTCATGTCATCCGACTGGGATTCAGCCCCGGCGGGTATGCCTTCCCATGTGCGGACGGTCTTGGCCCCGTGCAGCTTGGCGTATTTCGGGCCGATGGCGTGGGGGCTGAGGCGGTTGTATTCGGCGCGCACGCTTGCTTCGATGCGGTTGGGCACGTTTTCCCGCGACCCGAATTCGTAGGCCGCGCCGGGGAGTTTCCCTTCGTCCCACAGCTCTTGCCATGAACTGAGGGCGCGGCCGCGGTTGCGGAGCATGCGGGCGAGCAAGAGGTCTTCGTCGACTTCGATGCGGGGTTTGGCTCCCGATCTTCCGGCCCGGCGATCCTTGAACGGATCCTTGCCTTCCTCAAATGCTTTGATCTTCGCCCGGAAGGCTTCGGCGGCGGCGACTTGGTTTTTCGAGAGCCCAGGCACGCGGTGCAGCGCATGGGCAAGGATGAGTCTCTTTGCCCGCGAGGGCTTTTCACCGGACTTGCAGAGGACTTGGAAAGTATCGAAGAGGGTGGCCCAGAGGTGGCCCTTTTCGCGTGGCGCGGGCCGGGCGGGGTCGTCGATGAGATCGGCCGCCATGTCGATGGGGGCGGTGTCGAACTGTCGAGGCGGCGGCGGGGTGTTCGCCGCAATCCGCTCGTCGAGGTAGAGTTCAAGGCGGTCGAAGTCTTCGAGGGCGCCGGCGCGGGCGATGAAACGCCCATACAGGCGATCCCAATGGCGGGCGGTGATGCGGGTGCCGAAGGCGCGCTCGTAGTCTTCGAGGCCGCGGGCGCGGAGTTCGCCGTAGGGAAGCGGGTTGCGCGCGTTGTGCCGTTCGAAAACCGCGCGGAAGGCCTCGCGCATCTTACGCGCCTTGGCCTGGGCGGTCGGATTGGCCTGGGACCAACGCACCGAAGGCTGCCACGGTTTGCGGGCCTCGGCGTTTTTCAAGACGCCTTCGCGGTCGAGTCCGAGGGGGCCGGCGCGCTCGTCCAATTTGCGGAGGATACCGGCGGGAAGGCTGTCGACGGTATAAACAGCCGCTTCGTTGCCGCGCGCCTCCACAATGCCCGCCGGAGGAACGGCCCGCAGCGCCCGGAGCACAGCACGCCGGTTCATGCCAACGGCATGGGCGATGACTGCGACTCTGAACGCTGCGGGCTTATCCTTCATGAAACGAGCACTTCTGAAATTCAACCGATGGCCCGGAACGGGCGGGCGGCGGCCCCGGTGCCGAGGGCGGGGTCCGGGGTTATGGTGGGGCGGGTGTCCTCGACGCCGTGCAAGACGACGGCGGTGTCGAAGAGGCGGAGGTGCGGGGTGTTTGTGTGTATCCACGCAATGGTTTCCCGCGCGTGTTTGAGGGCAAGGGCGGCTTGGTCGCGGTACCCGCGCACGCGCTCGAGCGTTTGGCGGCGGGGGAGCATCCAGGCTACGATTTCCGAATCGGCGAAGGCGGGATCATGCTCGAAGGCGATCATGACGGCGATGCCGTGCGAGACTCCGAGGGGTTGGTCCGGGGTGCAGAGGCGCTCGAGGAAGAACTTGTACGGGGTATGCCGCGGGTCCTCCCACTCGAGTTGAACGAGGCAGCCGGTGTCTTCGTCGTCGGCGTCGGGGGCGACGGGGTCCCATCCGGCCCAGTCCACGGCGCGGAGGCGCCCGCGGGCGTAATGCAACAGCTCGACCAAGGCCTCGAGGCGCGCGGCAAGCAACGGGTGCAGGGGAGGGACCGCAGGGTCGCAGGCGGAAACGAATTCCCGGAGGGTGTCGGGCGCGTGATGGAGGGGTTCCGTCTCGACGATATGCTGGAGCCGATCAATGAGCTTGGCGGCGACCTCTGCGTTGTAGCTCAGGCAGACGACTTTCTCTTTGATGTCCGCGCGGAAGACGCGGTCGCCGTATTGCTCGAAGGTGATGAGTTCGCCCGGTTCCGCGGCTGGTGCGGCGGGTTGATCGGACGGGTTTTCTGGTACTGCGGTCATGGTGTATTCCTTTTCTATGGGTTTATTTGGTATGCATGCCCGCGAGGCGCAGGAACGCCCGGCGAGCGGTGAAATACTTCTGAAGGGTCCGGCGCTCCGGCAGCGTGAAGAACCGGAGGTAGGTGCGGTAGCTGAGGGGGAAGGGCTCGCCTGCCGACGCCGCTTTGCCGAGGCCGGGGATGCGGCGGCCGGCGCGCCAGCGGAGGACGAGGGTGTCGTGCACGGCCCGCATGCTCTGCGCGTGTTCGGCGAGGGAATACACGCAGGCTTTGAAGGCGGCGGAGCGTACGGCGCGGCGTCCGGGCACGTAGCCGGGCATGAACGCCTGCCAGCCGGGGCGGCCTTGCGCCTTCCAGCGGGTGTAGTGCCTGTAGATCGACTTGGCGCCGGCCCTCGGTACTTCCGACCGCCGGGCGCGGTGCGCGGCGGCACAGGCGGAGCTTTTGATTGTCTCGCCCCGGTCGACGGCGCGGTCAATCGACTTGCAGTAGCGGTGCAAGGCGCGTGCGCGGCCGGTGTAAACTTGGTGCTTGGCTGGGCTCAGCATGCCTTGCCTTTCATGGCTTGCACGGGATCGACGCCGCGTATCTCCAGGCGCGCCGCAACGTCGCGGAGAAGGCCTTTGAGGCTGTCGGTGCTCAGGTTGATCACCTCGGAGCGGGTGGGGGCGTGGCCCAGGCGGGCGGCGATCCAACGGCAATAGCTCTCGCGCGGGATGCGGTTCCACGCGCGGCCGCGGCGGGTGCCCACATCCAAGACAACGAGTTCGCCTTCTTCAACGAGGTTCATGATATTCTGGTTGCTGACCTGAAGGTGGCGGGCGATCTCGCGGATGGTGTACGGGCCGGGGCCGCCGCGCGGTAGTAAGCTGGGGAATTCGGCCTCAAATGTCCCGGTAGCCCCGCCGTGCGGCGCGGGCTGGTTGGAGTCGGAGGCGGAACCCCTTTGCAAAACGCCGGAAGGGCGTTGCAAACCGGCTTTCGGGTGATTCGCGGGAGGTTGTCCCATCTCGGCCCTCAAAACGCTTTCTGCGGCGAATTTTCGGCGGGGCGGTTTCACGCCTCCGCTGTGGCGGGTTCGAGGTCGGCTTTCGCATGGGCCTCGTCCCATAGCTTCCGGCCTTCGGCCTCGCCCGTTTCGATGGCCTTGACGAAATCCGCATAGTCGGGTTTTGAGCCCGGCAAAGCCAGAAGGTCGAGCATCCTCGCGGCGGCCTTCACGGCGGCAAAGAGGGCCGCGCCCGTCTCGATGTTGCGGAGCGACAGCGCATGCTCGCATTTCTCGAAGGCTTTCCAGCGCGGGTCTTTTTCCGCCGCCCAGCCCGCCTGATCTTCGTTGCGCTGCGGGTCCTCACGAAGCTTCTCCAGTGAGATAGTGCTGTGCAGGATACGTTCCGCGCTCTCGGAGAACAACCCGTCGGCGGCTTTGAGCACGAACACGCGCGCTTCAGCAACATCGCGCTTCGCCTCTTCCTGAACCTCGCGGAGGGCGCGGCGCGCTTCGTCGAGGTTGCGGGGGAGGATCTCAAGCCGGGCGCGGGCGTGGATAAGGGTGTCGATATCTTCCCCGCTCCGGTAAGAGCCGTAGGTTTCAACGCGCTGAACGGCGAGGGAGAGCGCGTCCTTATCGGCAACGCAGGTCGCCACGCGGCGCGCGGCCTGGGCAAGCGAGGCCGCCTTTTTGTCGAGAGCGACGGCCATCAATGCCGCATCGCTCGAAGGTTTTTGGTTCGATTTTTTCGGTGCCATGATGTCTTCTTTGTGAGTGGTTCTCTGGTGAGTGCTTTATTCGTCTTGTAAAATCTTGGATACAGGCTGCGTCCGCAGCGCCGGCTTGTTGGTGAGTGAAAATCCCTCCAGAACACGGGGACGGATGCGGCCTTCGCCAAGGTCTTCGGCATCCTCGAGGCTGAAGACTGGGGCCAGCCAACGGTACGTCCCGCCGGTCACGTCGTCGAGGCCTTGGTCGCTCCACCGGACGCGCGCCCAGAGCCCGTCGGGCCGGAGGTCCAGCTCTTCCGCCCATCCCGCGGCGCGGGTCTCGCGGTCCAGATCGCCCGATGCGCCGTCATAGTCGACCAGGCTTCCGCCGCCTTGCCGGATGAATCGAATTGCCATCGCGCCCAGGCCGCGCGGGTCGAGAACCTGCACGAGGCCTTCGGAGCCCTCAACGGGGAACTCGCCTATGGGCACGACGTGCAAGAAGCCGTCTGCGGGTAATTCGAAGCCGGTCTCTCTGCCGATTGCGCGGTTGAGGAAGCTGCGGGCCTTGCCAAGCCACCCCCCGCCCGGCGAGGCCGGCGGCAGTTGGTCGGCGAGGGAGACCGCCGGGCCGGTGCGGTTGGCGCGGTTGGGGAGGCGCTCTTCGTCGGTCTCGCTCTCATCGGGCGCGGCGGAGGCGTCCGCCGGGTCGAAGCCGCGGCCCACTTCGCCCATGATCTCCTCTGCCTTCTCGCGGCTCACAGGAAAGGCGGCAACTAAGATTTCGACGCCGGTTGCGCGGGGAATCGTCCCCGCGGAAACGTCCTGCACGATCTTGGCCATGGCGCGAACCTGCGCCCCGTTGAGTGTCAGGCCGGGGTCAATCGATTCCGTGCCTTCCGGGGCGGCGGCGGCGGCGGGCTCTCGCGCCGGGGCCGGGCCGGGGATGTCCTCGAGCCGATACCCAGTTAACTCAGAAAATTGGGCGGCGTCCGGCTTATAGCCCAGCTTCCGGATCTGCGCCGCATGTCCGAGGCGCGCGGCGACCTGCTTTTCCGAGGCGTGCCCGATTTCCCAATACGCGAGGACGGGCTCGCCGGGATGGAGGGCTTGAATCAGAGGCAAGTCGAACTGGGCTTGGAAAATTTCCGAGATCTGAGCCGCGATGCGGGCGGCGATACTGTCGAAGGTTTTTTGATGAGCGTTCCCCGCAAGGGTGCCGCTGCCGCTCTGCGTGAGCATTGTGAGCAGGCTCGAGGTAGCGGCGAGCACGATCTCGTTATCCTGCCGATTCAAGTGCTCTTCGAAGGGGTGGTTTCGCGCGTCTACGCGGGAGGACGCCACCTGCGTGCCGCTGGGCAGCGCGCCCCGCGCGTCGCTCATCACCCCGCGGGCCACTGCCATCCAGTCGTAATACTCGGGCGTGCCGGGGTTGATGCCGGGCGGCATGATGAAAAACAGCCACGGCAGCCCGTAGCCTTCCACGAACGCGTCCCAGTCCTTCTGCGAGAGGCTCTTGCGCACAAAGGCGATGAGGGCGATTTCGTCGACGGGGTCGTCTACCTCGCGGGTAATGAAGCGGGCCGGGTCAATCTCTTCACCCTCCGCTGAAGACGTATCGGAAACGAACTCCCAGGGACCATATATTCCCGAGCGGCGGAAATGCCACTGCGGCACGGGCTCGAGGCGGTCGATCGCCCACACTCCCGGCGCGAGGCGGTCTTTGCCATACACCTTTTCGAGATGGGCGAAGCCGCGGAAGTCGGCTTCGGCGAGGAACCGCACGGCGGCGGAAAGGTTCTGGATTCGCTCATACGCCGCCCGGAGCGTTGCCGCCTGCCGGTGCGCGCGGGGATCGGCGGCGGCATGCTTCATCACGCGCACCGAGGGATCCATGCGAAGAATCGAGGCGGCGATCTTCCGGCGGCAGGCGCGGAGCGTGGCGTCGCGCTTTTCAACGGTGCGGTAAAGCCACTGCAGATCGCAGTAATCCCCGCGTTCACCGGCTTCCAAGAGGTGAACCACCCGAGCCATATCGAGACCCCGGAGCGGGCTAAATTCCGTTTGAACGAAGTGCCCGGCGAAGCGGGCGAGTGCAGTCGCGCGGCTCATTAGGAGTCCTCCCGGTTGCGCATGATCTCAAGGACGCGGTACTTGAGGCTGGTGTCGTCGCGGTAGGAGCGGTTGCGCCGCCCCCGCTCGATAATCTGGGTACGCTCCCCGCGAAGAAGATCAGAGGCACCGCCCCCCGAGGCCGGGCGGGGCGAGGCTGAGGCCGCGCGGCCTGCGCCGCCGCCCTCCGGGGCTTCGGGGATGCGCCCGGTGCGGTGCATCTCCTCGAGGGCGGGCAGGCCGATGGCGCGCACCGCCTCCTGCGGGATGACATACTCGCCCCGGTGCACAACGCCCGCCACCTCGTCGGGAGCGCCCGGCCCGGTGAAGCCCCCGCGCCGGAAGCCCCCCGCCATGGCCACCATCCCCAGCGCCAGCGCGCCGAAGATCAGCGCCGCGCCGAAGGTGGAGATCCCCGTCGCCACCGCCTCCGCCACCTTGGGGGCTGTGCGCGTCGTCGTCGCCGACACATCCTCCGCCGTCTGTTGCTTGCGGATCATGCTTTGCAGGGCGGCGTTGAGGAGCATTTGCACACCCAGTTCAACGAGTGTGCGGATCGCGATTTGCCCGAAGCTGCGCATGGCGTCCGTCAGGTTGCCCGTGCCGATGATGAGATCCGTTATGCCGTCGGAGAGCGAACTCACCCCGCGGTCGGCGATGTCGGTGAATGCTCGCGCGATCTGCTCGCCGGCTGTGCCGACGGCGTCGACGTAGTCGACGAGTTCGGCCTGCATTTCGGCCCAGAAGCCGCTCGCCGCGATCTCGTTTTGGATCTGGAAATACTCGGTGCTGGCGGCAGTGGCCCGTTCCCACATGCGGACGGCTTCCTCCATGAGCTTTGCGGCCTCCGCATCCCCTTCCTGAGTGCGGAGGTTGACCGCCGCGTCGGCGGCCTCGGCGGCGGCATTGCCCAGCCGCTGGTACTCATCGCGCATTTCAAGAACGAGGGCGGCTTCGTGCTCGAGGATGTTGGCCAGCTCATCGCGCTTGTCGGCCTGCGTGCGCAGGGCGTCGCTCTCGACTCGGGCGCGCTGGCCCTGCGTCCGCGCCATCTGCCGGTTGAGTTCCTGGATTCGCTCGGCAGTCGCCACGCGCTTCGCACCCTCGGCTTCGCTTGGCGCGGGGCGGCCGGTGCCTGTGATTTCGCCGATGTCGCCGCCGTCGACGGGCTCTTCGCGCCGGCCGGCGCGCTGTATGCGCCGGTCGAGTATGCGGCCCACTCTGGTGTCGTCCTCCACCCAGTTGAGGTCCCCGTCCACGACGTCCTGCATCGCGGCGGCAAGGAAACCCCAGCCCCGCCCGGCCGCCGCTGCCGCCGCCGCAAAGGGCTTTAAGCCGCTGGCCAAGTCGTGGATGATCTCACCCCACTCGCGGGCGTTCTCCATCGCGCTTTCGTCACTGAGGATATCGACGAGGCGCTCCAACCCACCGGCCCCTTCGTCGACAATGCCCGCAAGGAACGCCCCGGAAAGCTGATCAAGGATGTCTTGGAGCGTCGACAGCCGCCCTGTCAGCGTCTGGCTCTGCCGCTCCATGCCGCCGGCGAAGCGCCCGAACTCGCGCTCGAGGACGCGCATGCCCTGGGCGGAGGTCGATACGTTGCGGAGTTCCTCCGCCACCTGGGGCGTGATGACCCCCATCTCCATAAGCCTCCGGGTTGCCTGGCCGATGGGCTCCCCGCCCTCGAGCATGGCGTAGATGCGGCCCACCCAGTTCGCCAGCTCCGGCAGCCGCTGCCCCGTTGACGCCGCCGCATCGCCAATCATGCGCAGGGCATCGCCGGATGACAGCGCGCCGCCGGTGAAGATTTCGAGGAGGCGCGAGGCCTCGATGATCTCCTCTTTGCGGAAGGGCGTGGTGGCGGCGAATCGCTCCAACTCGGCCATGCGGTCCGCGGCGGCGTCCATGCTGCCGAGTAAGGTCGAGAAGGCAACGGTCTGCTGTTCGAGGTTGGCGCGGTAGCGCACCCCCGCGCCGATGAGCCGGGTGACCTGATTGGTAAGGGCGGTCGCGGCGCGCGCGCCGATGTTGCCGACGAAGGTTCCGAAGGCGATGCGCGCCGTGCTGCCGAGGGTGTCGACCTCGCGCGTGAGCGCATTGGTTTGCTGGCGCGCCTCCTTGAGCCCGCGCAGATCCTCGGCGAACTCTATGAGAATCTCCAGCTTGTCTCTACCGCTCATGCTCATTGCTCAACAGGTCGTCAAATAGCTGAAAGAGGGCAGGGAGAGAGGCGGCTAACCGCACTTGGTCGGACGCGTAACCGACGACCGCGGCGGATATCTCCTCCTCCGGAATAAATCCACGCCCGCAGCCGCCTTCCGCCTCGGGCGCTTCCAAGCGGGCTTGGATGGCTTTAACATCCAGACGCTCGTTGACGGCCAAGTCGTGTATCGTTGCGATCAGGTCCGGGGGCAGGTCCTTCAAGCTACCGGGGGTCCCCGGCGGGGTCGGCCGATCAGCCATGTGCTCGCGCACCATGGCTGTGTATTGCCGGGCGAGGTATTGGGCCAGATCGTAGATCACCTTTGAGCGGTTGAATGCCTTACGGGCTTCTTCGGGGGCCAACTCATCAGCTTCGGTACGACGGCGCAGGTCCTCGAGCTGGGCCTTGGCTTGGTCAAGGATCTCGGAGAGGACTTCGCCTGCGTCGCGGGAGGGATCAATTTTCATTTTTGTCTTTTTTAGCGTGTAATTCTGGGAAGATCGGAATCCCGTAGTACAGTTCCAGTTTGCGCGCGACCCCCGGTGACCATGACGTTCCGTACACCACACCCCGGAGTGTTACGGGCGCGCATCCGAGGCGCTTTGCGAGTTCTGTGAACTTTGCCGGGCCGTGAATGATCATCAGTACCCGAACGCGCTTGCTGGGCGTTTCCGGGAGAGGAATCATTGGTGCGGCCTCCATAATTGATGACAGATGAAGGTATCGTGGAGATTTAGTCAAGTCGATTATTGCAATAAATTATGGCGTCGGGCCGGGGATTGTTCTTTGTTGGGCGGGATGAGTGAGAATGAAGCCCCCTCGGACAGGCTGATCGGGAAGCGCTTGGCGCAAGCCCGCGAAAGTCTCGGGTATTCGCGCCCGGAGGTTTCCAGGATGACGAACTTCAATGAAGGCCGCCTTGGGACGTACGAACGCGGCGACGTGGCAATGAAGGTCTCCACCGGCCTCGTTATCTCCGAGAAATTGAACCTGAACCCCTTCTATCTCACGGCCTTTGAGCCGATGAAGCTGGGTTACCCCCGCGGGATCGAGAATTACCTTAATCCTGAGTTTGACCTCTTCGGCCCTGCGATCACAGACCTGCGTTACAGCCCGGCCCGGTACTTCGACCTCTTCAATCGCCGGTTCAACCGCTTATGCCGAGATCTCGAAGACCACAGCGAGCGATTGGGCAATCTGCTTCACCAGACGCGCGGATACCTCAAGCATCACCGGGCCGGTGAAGGGGATGCCTTTGTCGGGGATCTTCAGGAAGCAGTCATTCAGTCGGGCAAGGCAGACCCGTTTCAGCCGGATTCCCCGTTTATGAACCTGAGTCACTGGATGGGGTATATCGTTGTCCTGATCGAGCGGAACCTCATCAGCCGGGACGGCGAATACCTCAACGCCTTTACTGAAAATCTCGGAATCTGGTTCGGCTGCAAGATCCCCGACGACTCAGCTCACGGGGACCGGAAGAAGGATGGCCATCCGTAAACGAGCATCAATATCCTCGATTATCACCGAAGCAGATGGAGCACTCAATAAATCCGGTCGCGTTGGTTCTACTCGTCGGCGGGGCGCTCGTCGTGCTCTCCGCCGTTCTTTGTGCGCACTTCACCCAGCGATGCGCCCAACACCTCAAGAGGATAGAGCGGCTGCTCTCTGAAGCGAGGGAGCGCGGTGGCCCCGATGACGAAAACGGCTTCCCTCCGGTAGCCTGAATCACGCTACATGCTACATGCTCCCTTGGACAAAAAGATTTTGGAATTCCGAGTCTCCGGGCGGAATGCATCACCCGTGAACGTCCTTTGCATGCGGGTTGCGGAGGGCATGCAATAGCCGGACAAGTTTCCGGCTTTTTTTCCAAATCACTGAATCCCGTCCAAAATCTTTTCTCCCGAACAGGGGAGGCCTATCTTTCCTAAGTGCTTGGTTTTCGGGCTTTTTTTGGGTCTTCCGGTCTTTTCCGGCTTTTCCAAAATCTTTTTGTCCAGTGTCAGTGTCGATGCAACCGGGTCCCGCCCCGCCGCACAAATTAGACATAATATTTATTGTGCATCATAAACCGGTGTTCCGCCCGCTGAATGCATGACGGCCCGCCGGTGACATGGATTGAAACGCAACAGTGATCGGTAATACTTTATGCATCATGCGTACAACAATATTACTCGATGACCAACTGGGCGAACGCCTTCGTGCCCAGGCGCGCCCCGAAGGAAAGAGTTTCAGTGCGTTTCTGGCGGATGCCGGGCGTAAGGCGCTGGAATCCCGAGAGCAAGGCAGCGTGGAACCGTTTGAACTGATCACGTTCCGCGGTGACGGTCCGGTTGCGGGTGTCGACCTTGACAAGACCAACGAACTCCTCGCGGCGGAAGACCGCGCGGCTTTCGGCGACCATCCGTAATCTGCGTTGGTCGCATCCGCTGTCCGCCGATTGACGCTGCCCTTGGAATTCCGGAACGAAAGCGAATGGCGCCCCCGGACAATAGAATCCGGAAACGGTTGCTCTGGAATCCGATTTCCCTACCGTGAAGATCATGAAAATCACTGTAGAACTTCCTGAATCCGACGTGCACGACATTTGCCAAATGACCGGGATCCGGAAAAAGGGTCCGGCCATCCGACAGGTCCTCGACGATGCGTTGAGGTACCGGCGCCGGGCGGAGATTTCCCGGAAGTTCCTCAGCGGCGAGTGGTCGGCGGATTTGAGAACCTTCGAAGCAGCCAAAGCTGAAGAACGTGCCGCGTCTCAAAACATCGCAGAGCTATGGCGCGATTGATCGAATCCAGCCTTTGGGTCGACTTCACGCGCGCCAAATCGCCACCTGCGCTCAAGGCCATGATCCATCCGTGTATCCTCGACCCCGACGCCTGCCTCTGCGAACCGGTTGCCTTCGAGGTTCTGCGCCATGCAACCCCGGATGAACGCCCGAAGATCGAAGCCCAGTTTGCCACTCTGCCTTTGCTTCCCACACCCGTCTGTCTCTGGCGCGACGCCACCCGGCTCGGACAGACCTGCCGCCAAGAAGGCTTCAATGCCGGATCCATCGATCTCATCATTGCTGCCACCGCCATCCACCATGACGCCGAACTGATCACCTTCGACACCGATTATGCCGGTATTGCCCGCCACAGCCAGTTGAAGGTGCGACTTCTAACGCGCCCGGCCTGACCCACGCGCATCCGCCTGCGCGCCGGGTGCCAACCACGCATCCGCCCGCGAATGGACCGTCTTCATGCGCCGAAATTTTGCGGTTCACAATCTCCGCCGCAGTCGCCAAGGTTTGGTGCAGATGGCAAAGGCACGGCAGACGACACTCGCGGCGGCAAAGGAGTCCGGCATCCGGGACAACACCCCGGAGCACGGCACGGCGGCGGATTTCTTGCGTGAACACATCGCCCCGGACAGCGGGTTGTCGTTTGTCTCGGCTTACTTCACCATCCAAGCCTACGGGGCTTTGCGGGAGATGCTGGACGGTATCGGCAACCTGCGGTTCCTCTTCGGCGAGCCGCGGTTCGTGCAGAGCCTCGATCCCGACCGCGCGGAAAAAAAACTCTTCGCGCTGACCGACGACGGCCTGCGGGTCACCAACCAAATGCAGCAACGCGCCGTAGCGAAGGCATGCGCGCGGTGGATCCGGGAAAAAGTGGAAATCCGCTCCATCCGCGAAGCCGGTCTCCTGCACGGAAAGCTCTACCATATCGCGGACGGCCCGGTGGAAAACGCTCTCGTGGGCAGTTCCAATTTCACTCTCCGCGGCCTCGGGATGGCCGCCTCGCGCAACAACATCGAGCTGAACCTCGTCGTCAACGACAACCGCGACCGGCGCGCCCTGAAGGACTGGTTCCAGTCGCTGTGGGACAATCCGGGGCTCGTCGAAGACGTGAAGGACGAAGTTCTGCGCTACCTCGCCCGGCACTACGCCAACAACGCGCCGGAATTCATCTATTTCCTCACCCTCTATCACTTGTTCCGCGACGACCTCGAGGGAACGAAGAAGGCCGACGACCAAATCCGCCAGACCACGCTTCTCGATTCCGCCGTCTGGAAGATGCTCTTCGGCTTCCAGAAAGACGGCGTCAAAGGCGCGGTTAACAAGCTTCTCCAGTTCAACGGCTGCATCCTCGCCGACAGTGTGGGTCTCGGGAAAACCTTCCAAGCTCTCGCCGTCATCAAGTATTTTGAAAACCGCAACGAGCGGGTTCTCGTGCTCTGCCCGAAGAAGCTTCGCGAGAACTGGACGGTCTACCGCTCCAACAGCCGGCTCAATCCGCTCATGGAAGACCGCTTTCGCTACGACGTGCTCTCGCACACCGACCTGAGCCGCGACGGCGGCATGGCCGGCGACCTGCGGCTCGAAGACATCCACTGGGACATCTACGACCTTGTTGTCATCGACGAATCCCACAACTTCCGCAACAACGCTCCCGGCCGCCCCCGGCCCGACGGCACCCGCCCGCGCTCCCGCTACGAGCGTCTTATCGACGACATCATCCGGAGCGGTCCACGCAGCAAAATTCTCCTGCTCTCCGCCACGCCGGTGAACAACCAAATCGCCGACCTGCGCAACCAGCTTTCGTTTATCGTCGGCGGCGACGTGACCAAAGACCCAGGCGCCGACGCCGCGCTGCACAAGGCCCTCTCCATTCCGAGCATCGCGGATACCTGCCGCAAGGCGCAGGCGCAATTCACCGCGTGGTCGAAGCAGCCCGCGGACGGAAGGTCCGCCCGCGAACTCATCACAAGCCTCGGGAGCGACTTCTTCCGCCTCCTCGACAGCCTGAGCATTGCCCGCTCGCGCAGCCAGATCAAGCGCTATTATGCGGACGAGATGGAGCGCCTCGGCGGCTTTCCGCGCCGCGAGCGGCCGCGGGCCGAGTATCCGTTTATCGATACGTCGGACCGCTTCTTCAGTTTCGAAGAGCTGGACCGCCAGATATCCAAGCTCACCCTCAGCCTTTACCATCCCACGGCAGAACTCCGGGACGACCTGCCCCCGGAGGTCCGCCTCGGCTACGAGCGGCATATCGGCAACTTCACGCAGGAAGGCCGCGAGCGGATCCTCATCGCCATGATGAAGGTCAACTTCCTCAAGCGCCTCGAAAGCTCCGTCGATTCCTTCCGCATCACGCTCGGCAACACCGTCGCGAAAATCCGCGCCCTCGAAGAGAAGATCGAACTCTTCCAGAAGCGCGTGCGCGACAACCCCGACCTCGATTTCGATCTCATGGAGGAAGACGACCTCGAGGCCGAGGGCATCGCCGCCGAGGACCTCCTCATCGGTGGAAAATTGAAGGTCAACCTCGCGCACCTGAATCTGGAACGCTGGATCGCGAAGATCCGCGACGACCATGGCAAGCTGCTCGTGCTCCTCGAACGCGCCAATGAAGTGACGCCGGAGCGCGACGCGAAGCTCGCCCGGCTCAAGGAGATCATCGCGGAGCGCCGGGCCGATCCTCCGGCAACGGCGGACGGTCGCCCCAACCCCAAGATCCTTGTTTTCACCGCCTTCGCCGATACCGCCCGCTACCTCTACAAGCACCTCCGCGCATGGCTGCGCGGCGATGCCGAAGGCGGGACCGCCCTGCCCCACCTCGCCGTCGTGGCGGGGAGCGGCCGTTGCGAGACGACCCTCGGCAAGGCCGACTTCCACAGCATCCTCACCAATTTCGCCCCGCTCGCCAAGGAGCGCGCCCGCCGCCCGGAGTTTCCGCAGGACGAAGAGATCGATGTCCTCGTCGCGACCGACTGCATCTCCGAGGGCCAGAACCTCCAGGACTGCGCGCTCCTCATCAATTACGACATCCACTGGAACCCCGTCCGCATCATCCAGCGCTTCGGCCGCATCGACCGCATCGGCTCGCGCAATCCCGTCATCTCCCTCGTCAATTTCTGGCCGACCGACGACCTCGACGCCTACCTCGACGTCAAGCGCCGGGTCGAGGCGCGCATGGCGCTGGTCGACCTCACCGCCACCGGCGAGGACAACCTCCTCAACACCGAGCAGATCGCCGATCTCATCGAAAACGACCTGCACTACCGCAACCGGCAACTCCGGCGCCTGCGCGAGGAAATCATCGACCTCGAGGACTTCGAGGGCGACGGGCTCTCCCTCGCCGACTTCTCCCTCGAGGATTTCCGGCTCGACCTCCTCCGCTACCTCGAAGCCAACAAAAGCCTCCTCGAAAACGCGCCCCCCGGCCTCCACGCCGTCGTCCCGGCCGATCCCGCCGTGCCCGCCGCGAGGCCGGGCGTCATCTTTTGCCTGCGCCACCTGCGCGCCCTTGAGTCCGCCGGGCGCCCCGGCGCCACCGTCAACCCGCTCGGCGGACACTTCCTCGTCTACCTGCACGACGACGGAGCCGTCCGCTACACCTTCGCCCAGCCCAAGCAGTGCCTCCGCCTTTTCCGCGACCTCGCGGCGGGCAAAACCGGCGCCGACGAGCACCTCTGCGACCTCTTCGACGCCGCCACCCGCGATGCCGCCGGCATGGAACGCTACAACCGCCTCGCCCGGCTCGCTCTCGCCTCCATCGCCCGCACCTTCCAGCGCCGCTCCGCCGCCTCCCTCCTCGCCGGCCGCGACGGCAAACTCCCCACCGCCGCCGAAACCCCCGGCGAACTGGAGCTTGAATATGAGCTGCTCACGTGGCTGGTGATCATGGAAAACACAACAGAATGACGGCGAAACAGGAGACCGTGGTTCCGGCAACCTACTATGTCGATGAAGCGGGGGATGGTGTCCTCTTCGGGCACAAGGGCCGCGTTCGCATAAGAGAGGACGGCGCCAGGAAATTCTTCATTCTGGGCATGATTCGTTGCGTCAACGACGCCCATGCCGCAGACTCCTTGAGATCACTGAGGGAGCGTCTGCTGCTCAATCCACTGTATTCCGGAATTCCGTCGATGTCCCCGGAGGCGAAGAAAACCGCGCAGTGCTTTCACGCGAAGGACGATCACAATGAAATCCGTGCCAAAGTTTTTGAAGTTTTGACCACCCTTGATTTTCGGTTCTTTGCCGTCATCAAACAAATGAGCGAAGTTCTCAAGTATGTGCGCAGCCGCAATCTGATGGACTCGAGTTACCGCTATAAGCCGAACGAGTTGTATGACCTGACCACGCGAATGCTCTTCAAGCAACGCCTCCACAAGGAGCCGGCCTACCGGATCACCTTTGCCCGCCGCGGGGCCCGGGACCGGACGGAAGCCCTGAGGTCCGAATTGGCCAAGGCACGCAAGCGTTTTGAGGCGGAACACTCCAAAGATCTGAATGAAACGCATGTCGAGATTTGCCCCGCCTACCCTCGGGAGGCCCCCTGCCTGCAGATCACCGACTATGCGCTTTGGGCTCTCCAACGATGTTACGAAATGGGTGAAGATCGCTTTCTCCGGGCGATTTGGTCAAAAGTCTCCCTCATTCACGATGTCGACGACCCACTTGGAAAACGCTACGGAACCTTTTTTACCCGAAAATCAGCCCCGCCCGATGTCGGAAAAATAAAAAACCGGTGGATATAGGGTCCCCTCGCTCGAAGCGCGAACCACACGGCATGCAGCCGATTTTTGTCCACCGGAACAGTAAGCCTCCCTCAATCCTCCACAAACAGCAAGCCCAAAGCACCAAACTTTATGCCCGACCTCCGCGAAAACATCCGCGCCGCTCTCAACGCCTTCACCGCCAAGCCCCTGCGCGAGGCAGCCCTCGATTTCCTCGGCACCCTCGGCTACCGGTCGGACCGCACCCTCCATACCGGCGACTCCAGTCCGGCCGCCTTTCTTGAGTTCATCGAATCCAACGCCGGTTCCGCCGGCATCGACCGCAGCAAGGCTCTCGTCGACGATTGGAAATCCGCCGACCTTCTCTTCCAACTCACCGACAGTGAATTGTCCCGTGAGGCAAACCTCTTCAAAGAAGAGGACATCAAGCCCGGTCTTCTGCGCTCCTACCTCTTTTTTGCCATCGAGCTGACCGGAGACCATTACGCCCGCGGCAAACTCGCCGCCATCGCCCGCCAGCTCAACCGCGTCTTTCCCATGCCGGTCATGGTGCTGATCAAGCATCGTGGCACAGACATTCCTGTCTGTGCGTCCGACACGCCTCGCTCCAAATCTGCGCAGACAAGAATGTCCGCGCCACTGTTATCCATCGCCGTCATCAACCGCCGCCGCAACAAGCGCGAGGCACACAAAGACGTTCTCGAAAAAGCCACCATCATTCGCGATATCTCCCTCGCCGCCCCCCACCGTGGCCACCTCGATATTCTCGACTCCTTCGCCTTTGACAACCTCGTCCACCCCAAGCGCGAGCCCATCAACAACTTCGACGCCCTCCACGCCGCCTGGGAGGAAATCTTCAACGTCGAACTCCTCAACAAGCGTTTCTACCGCGAGTTGTCCGACTGGTATTTCTGGGCCATGCGCCACTGCCACTTCCCCTTGCTCGACGAATCCTCCGACAAGTATTTCCTCTTCAAAGACCGCGAAAAAGTCCGCGAGCACGAAGCCAAAAACCTGATCCGCCTCCTCACCCGCATCCTCTTTGTCTGGTTCATCAAAGAGCGTCGATTGGTGCCGGATGCCTTCTTTGACCCCCATGCGCTTGCGGAAGAGTTTCTCGACGGCTTCGACTCCGAATCCAAAGAGACCCGCTACTACAAAGCCATCCTGCAAAACCTCTTTTTTGCCAGCCTCAACCAGGTTCAGGGCAAGCGCGCCTTTCGCAAACAGGGCCAGCACCACAACACCACCAACCTGCTGCGCTACGAGGCGGAACTCAAAGAACCCCGGCGCTTCATCGACGCCGTCGAAGCGACCACCCCCTTTCTTAACGGCGGCCTCTTCGACTGCCTGGACTACCCGCACCCCACCAAGGTCGGCCCCCAGGGCGGCAAGGTCACGATCTACGAGGATGGATTTTCCGACCGCAAGGACAACCCTCTCGTCGTTCCCGACTTTCTTTTTTTCGGGGGCGAACGCGTCGAAAACCTGAGCAAAGAGTTCGGCGATCCGAAGCGCAAAGCGGAAAAGGTCCGTGGCCTCATCCACATCCTCAACCGCTACAAATTCACCATCGTCGAAAACACCCCCATCGAGCAGGAAATTGCCCTCGACCCCGAACTCCTCGGCCAGGTCTTCGAAAACCTACTCGCCTCCTACAACGACGAAACCAAGATCACTGCCCGCAAGCAGACCGGGTCCTTCTACACCCCGCGCACCATCGTGGACTACATGGTCGACGAGTCACTCAAAGCCCATCTTTCCGCCGCCCTCGTCAAGGATGCCGGGATGCGCGAAAACGATGCCAAAGCCGGACTCGACATCCTCTTCGCATACACCGAGCGCGAACACGCCTTTACCCCAGCCGAGGTCGAAGTCCTCATCCGCGCCATCGACTCCTGCAAGATCCTCGACCCCGCCTGCGGGTCCGGTGCCTTCCCCATGGGTGCCCTGCAAAAGCTCGTTTACATCCTCGCCAAGCTCGATCCCCGCGACGAACTCTGGAAACAACGCCAGCTTGCCAAAGTCGACAAGCTCATCGAGACCGCGCAGGACATCGACGACACCACCTTTCGCGAGCGCGCCATCTCCGACGCCGAAGCGCAGAAACGCGACATCGAGGAAGCCTTTTCCAACAACGAGCTGGGCTACGGACGCAAACTCTATCTCATCGAAAACTGCCTCTACGGCGTCGACATCCAGTCCATTGCCACGCAGGTCTCCAAACTCCGGTTCTTCATATCCCTCGTCGTCGATCAGACCGTCGACCGCCAACGCGAAAACTTTGGCGTCCGCCCCCTCCCGAATCTCGAGACAAAGTTCGTCACGGCCGACACCCTCATCCGCATCGAAAAGCCATCCACTCAAGTTGAGCTGTTTGAGCTGGCCGATGTGAGCAAGCTGCAGCGCGAGTTGAAACAGGTCCGCCACGAACTCTTCGCCGCCAAGACCCCGCGCACAAAAAACGCCAAGCGCGAGCGCGACAAAGAACTGCGCGAGGCCATCGCCGAGGAATTGGAAAAGAACGGGTGGGACAGCCGGACCGCCCGACTGCTGGCGAGTTGGGATCCCTACGACCAAAACGCCAGCGCGTCCTTCTTTGATCCGGAGTGGATGTTCGGTCAGCGCTGCTTCGACGTTGTCATCGGCAATCCGCCGTACATTTCGCACGACAAGCTTTCAGCCAAGACGAAGGCTTCAATTAAAGGTTTTCGATGCTGGGAACCATTCGCTGACTTGTATTGCTATTTTATCGAGAGGTCCCTGACGCTCCTTTGTGACGCAGGGATTTCCTGCCTGATAACATCCAACTCATTTTTGCGTGCTGCCTATGGTGCCCCCCTGCGAACGCTGCTCCCGAGCAATGCCAAGGTTCAAAGCATTATAAGCATTGATAGATCTCAGGTGTTTTCCAGCGCGATTGTAAATGTCGTGATTTTGGCGTTTTCACGATGCTCAAGCGTGAACCGGTCAGGCTCACACTTGGCCTGTAGATCTCCTTGGACTGAACCTTCATTCGAAGACCACGTCAGGAAGAACTCCTACAAATGTCCAGATGTGTCTTTAAATCGAACTGCATGGTCCCTATCCACGCCATCTGAACTGGAAATTTTGGGAAAAATTGAGTCAGGAAACAGATCCTTGGTTCAGCGTAGGGCTAAAATCCGCCTTGGGCTTGCAACAGGAAGTAACTCCGCCTTTCTGTTGAATCCACAACAAAAAGAGAAATTTGTTCGAGCTGATCCGAGGAACGCAACCATACTAAAGCCCGTGATCAGAGGGAGGGATGTAGACCGGTATCAATTAGCGCCCGTCACCCAGTTCCTTATCCTTTCCCGGAACGGGGTTAATCTACCCCGTGACTTCCCGCTTCTCGCTCAACATTTGAAATCCTTTGGTTCTGGGTTCATCTCAAGGGGAGCCCAAGGCGAGAGCTGGTGGAACCTTCGCGCCTGTTCGTTTTATGATGATTTCGAGCTTGACCGCGTCGTTTGGATTGAAATGACGGATGCACCGCGTTTCGCGGTTTGTCCCGCTGGTGTTTACATGCTCAACACGGCCTATTTCCTTCTTCCCCCGCATGAATGGCGCGCGTATGCCCTTGTCTGCCTCCTGAATTCCTCGGTCTCAGGGTTTTTCATGAAGCATACAGCACAGACAAGTGGAATGGGTGTGACGCGTTGGTTCAAAGAACAAGTCTCTCAGATTCCCGTTCCATCAGCTTCTAGAGCAGCGGAAGACCTGCTGTTTAAACTCGGGTGGATCCGCTCCCATCTTGCAGACAACGACAACTCGTTTCTCGAAGACCTGATCGACGCCTGCGTGATGGAATGCTACTTCCCCGACCATATGGCCGAGAGGAACCTCGCCGTCATCGACCACGTCCGCCCGCTCCTAAACGGCTTCGACGCCGACACTTCACCCAACCGTCAAATCGACTTCTTGACCCACTTCCACAACGCCGCCAACGCCGCGAGCCACCCCATCCGCAACCGCCTCCTCCGCCTCACCTTCGATAGTCCAGAGTTGCTGGGGGTGATTAAACGGGAGGGGCAAGTATGACCGCCGGTTTTACAGACTCCGCTACGGTGTTTTTGCTGGGGGCGGGCTTCTCGAAATGGATTGATCTCGGTTTTCCGCTTATGGCTGAGCTGCCGGAGCGCTTGAAGTTTCGGCCTAATTCAGCCGCAGAAAAGTACTGTGATCTAACGTTTCGCGATGACTTCGAAGTGTGGTTGTCTTCCTTGGCTTCCGTTTGCCCATGGGTAGACGAACGAGAGCAGTTGTCACGCAAAGAGGCCTATTTTGAGGTTCTAAGGGCCATCCAAGTTGGGCTCATTACCCCAACAATGGAGGTGATCGAAAGCTTCTCTTATTGCGCTCTGGACAGTGTTCCTTGGCATTACCTTTTCAAGCTAATCGATTATTGTCATGAACATCGGATTACGATTTTTTCTCTCAACTATGACACCTCCGTCGAAGGCGTTGCGGCGAATTACCTATTCCGAATGAACGGAAAGCGAGCAACCGAATTTGATTTTTACCCACAGTCCGATTCGGACATAGAAAGCTTCAAGATTTGGAAACTCCATGGTTCCATAAATTTATGGAGTAAGGATTCACTTGGAGGAACCAATCTTGAGAAGATTGAAACCTGCGATGAAGAGAGATGGCGTCAGTTACTCAATAAGGGCTACGCCCCCTATATTGTTCCCCCTTTGAGCGTGAAAGACACCTACTATGGCAATGCTTACATCCAAATCCAATGGGAGCAGGCTTTGACAAAGCTGAAAGAAGCAGACCGGCTCGTCGTCATGGGCTATTCCTTTCCCGCATCTGATTGGATAATGAAAGCTTTCCTGAGAAATTTGAGCAAAACGGCTACTGTGGATGTAGTGGATATAAGCTCCAAGGCTCTCTCAAATGCCCAATCTATCTTTTCGCCGGAAGGACGCCAAGTGAACGCCTTTATGCATCCGGAAAATCCGATAGACAGATACCTGAAAGATTGGCTATGAAAATGCGAACAAAAACAGGTGCAGAGGACTGCTTCCGCAAGCGGAGGGCTTCCCGAATTCTTTCAGGTAGCCATACCCTCATCGCTCGAATCTTTGCGGACTGCCGAAAAGTAGCTGGGGCGGCCCGCCCCGCATCCCCGGCGAATCCAGGCCAAACTGGCCCCGCCAGCGACCTCGTGTCCCACCTTTACACCACCCTCAACGCCCCTAGCCTCCTCATCAACACACGCCTCACCGGCGACAGCCTGGATTCGCTCGGGCTGATCAAACGGGCGGAGAAGTGTTCATCAAGTTTGAATGAAGCTTACGGCATTTCTCCCTGAGCGATTAACCGAGAACATCATATGTCTGAAGCAAGAGACACAAGTCCAATTGACCCAAAAGCTTTCAAGCAAGCGGAAAACCTGATCGACAGTGACCCCGGTGGATCGCTCTCCAAAATCAGAGTTGTTCTCGAAAAGCTACTTCGGATCATCGCGGCGTATTACCTCGGATCCCCCACAGAGGCAAAGATGCTTGGTCAGATAATCGCGGACAAGGAGTTTGCCCGGCATATTGAACCGAGAATCTTGAGCCGCATGAAAAGCGTCAAAGACCTTGCAAATTTAGCTGCACACGGGGACCAGGTGTATCCGCAAGACGCGGCGAAAGCATTTTCTGAATTGGAGGAGATAATCGAATGGGCTCAATCCCGGCTACCAGTCATTTTTCAAACCCGGCATAAAGAAGTCGAACGCAAGGATATTCTGCACGACATCATCAACAATTGGAAATATCCGGTTCTACCCGAGATCGTGTCCATTTGCTTTATGCAGGACGCTTATGGCTGCCATCTTGAGGTTACGAGAAAGATTGAGGACCCATGTATCGATCCGTTCGAGGAAGAACCAACTTACTCTTTCAAAACCGAAAGTGAATCTCTGAACATGTTCCGCGATCATTTGCAGAAGAAGCTTTTCTCGCCTGATAAGTCAATCGATGAGAATCTCGACACTTTTTGGAAGGTGACTCAGGCTTTTGATGTTATCCCTATTGGACTAGATATTTACACAGATGAAATATGCGATCTGTTAATTGCAGAAGCTCATCCAGAACGAGAGGAAGAGGATTCCGATTAGTATCTTTCGCGTAACTACACCTTCCCCATTAAAAAATCAATACGATCTATGTCATTATCGATAGCAGAAATCTGAGCGCTACTATGAATTCGGACCAACAGCTTAAGTTCTACCAGCAGGTTTACGCCCTCTACGGCCTGACGCCCGAGGAAATCGCCAATGTCGAAGGAAAATCATGAGCCAAGACACTCCTATGATCCAAGCCCCAGAGATTTCCTTCAGAGCACCCCGCTGCTATGACTGGCGTTCGCTTTCTGCGGGTGACGAATCCAATAAAGAGACTAAAGCCCTAGCCGAGCGCGCACGCGAGGAACTGTCCCAGATGTTGCGTGCATCCCTAAGAATGGAACATGTCGTGGTGCTTGCCGGGTCAGGGTGTTCACTTAGCGTAAGAGGTCCGTCGATGGGTGACTTATGGAACGCTATCGTCGGTGCGCCCGCTACCGCAATCGCCGATGCGACCGCGAAGACCGTTGGCTTTGATCTCACAAATACCAACATCGAAGCCTTCCTCTCACATATTGAGGCATGGCGTTCTTTGCATTCAGACCAAGATGTGGAAACCTTTCTCACCAGCGCAAAGGAAATCATCCTCGAAAGATGCAGCGGATTTCTCAAGTCGGCCAAACTTGAGACGCATGAAAGGTTTCTCCATCGGCTTTCGCGGCGAGGTTCCCGCGATCGGCGATTGAAGTTGTTTACGACAAACTACGACTTATGCTTTGAGCAGGCCACGAGCGCTATCGGGGGTGTGGCGATTGACGGATTCTCCTTCATGGCTCCCCGCCGCTACGATCCGCGCTACTTTGATTACGACATAGTTCGCAGACCTCGCTCTGGTGAAACTCAAAGCAACTACCTTGAGGGTGTCGTGCTTCTCCATAAGCTGCATGGTTCAGTCAACTGGGAGAGGCATGACGGCGACATCTTCGAGACTGAAAGTCCCTCCCCGGACAAAGCTTGTTTGATTTACCCCGCCACCGGCAAATACCAGCAGAGCTACAGCCAACCTTACCTCGAATCCATTTCCCAATATCTGGCCGCACTCCGGGAACCCAACACATGTGTCCTGGTTGTGGGCTTCGGGTTCAATGACGATCACTTATCAGAACCGCTTCTCTCTGCTGTCCGCTCGAACCCCCACCTCCGACTAATCGTCGTTGACCCCAGCCTCGAGTCCAAGAATGGCAAAAACAACCTCAATACCTTCCAAGACCGGCTTTTAGAATTTGGGGCCAAAGGCGAGGATGTCTGGTTCCTCAACGCTACCTTCGACGCTTTTGCCAATCAGATTCCGGACCTCAAATCGCTAACCCCAGCCGAGCGATTGGTGAATGCTGTAAGAGGGATTCAAAACACGGAGTGAGTATCATGAATCCTGAAGACGAGTTTCCCCGCGGCCTATTGAGGCCCGAATTATTCCTCGGGGTCGCCTCTGCAATCTCGGCTCGAAGTGTCGGGGTGAATCTGAGCGTCGCCGGGCATCCGAGCGGTTCTCACTATGCCGGTGGACGCTACGGACGTGGAGAAGTCGGCGAATTCGTATTGATTGAGGGACAGCAAAACCTGCTTTTGGGCCGCATTGCAGAGGTGAAGCTCCGCGAACCTGAAAGACGGTCAATCAAAGCGGACTACGTGGGAAATACCGCGCTTGATGCAATCGGACACATTCAACTTCTTGGCTGTGTCTCCATGGAAGACCTCCGCGTCACGGCAGGGGTCGACGCCTATCCGCGCCTCGGTGATCGCATCTACGCCGCGCCGCATCGCTTCATTGCGCTGCTTCCCGTCTTGATGGAGCGCAAAGAAGATGTTGCCACGGTCACAATCGAACTCGGCTCAATCGATCAGAGCGGTGAAAGCAGGGTTTCCGTGAAACCCGAACGGCTCTTCGGGCGACATTGTGCGATTCTCGGTGCAACCGGAGGCGGTAAGAGTTGGACCACCGCCCGTATCATTGAAGAATGCCTCAAACACCCATCCAAAATCATCCTGCTGGATGCAACAGGAGAGTATCGGGATTTTCAGGGCGAACATGTGGATAACTGCCATTTGGGTTCACCCCTTTATGATACAACGAACTCCCAAGAGTGTTCGCTGCCGCCGACCAGCTTTATCGAGTCCGATTTCATTGCGTTGTTTGAGCCTTCTGGTAAGGTGCAAGGGCCGAAAATGAGGGCGGCGATAGAGAGTCTTAGACTGGTTAGATTGGTCGATGATAAAGGCTCCGATTCTACTGAAATCCGAAACATTGAGACGAAAAACGGGAATGATGACAAAGGCTGTATCAGGATCGAGAACGGACTTATAATAAAGGCTCACCAACCAAAAACTCCAGTAAATCGTCTGCTCTATCATTTCGCTGACCATGTACAAGACCCGCGTGAATCATTTGATGTTAAGTTGTTGCCTCATCAAATTGTCAAAGAATGCATAATCGATCCCGATTGGAATGATATTGAAAAATGGGGCAAAGTTAGCGATCAGGATATTGGGTATTGTTCCGTACTGCTCGCTAGAATCAATGGTGCATTTAGATCAAATGCTCTCAAATGCGTTTTCTCCGCCGCTGAAAATCCACCTGTTACAGAGACGATTGACGACTTTATCGTAAACGAAAGGCGACTTCTGAGAATTAGCATGAGTGGCATTGGCTACGAATTCAAAGCTCGCGAGATTATCGCTAACGTCATTGGCCGTCATCTCTTGAACCTTGCCCGAAATGGAGATTTTAAGGACCAGCCTATCGTCGTGATAGTCGATGAAGCCCACAACTTCCTTGGGCGCCACATCGGTTCTGAGGACTACATTGCGAAACTGGATGCTTTTGAGCTTATCGCCAAAGAGGGTCGAAAATACGGTTTGAACGTCTGCCTGACAACCCAGCGCCCCCGCGACATCACCGAAGGGGTTCTAAGTCAGATGGGGACCCTCATCGTCCACCGTATCACCAATGACGCGGACCGGGGGGTTGTCGAACGCGCTTGTGGCGAGATCGATCATGCCGCCTCCGCCTTCCTGCCAAATCTCCGGCCCGGCGAAGCGGCCATCATCGGAACCGATTTCCCAATTCCCTTAACCATCCAAATGCAAAAGCCCGCAATCCGGCCAAGGTCGGACGGCCCGGACTTTCAAAAATGCTGGTGCGTCGCCTCCAGTAACTCAACAACTGCAACAGATGTTGATCCACCATGAAATGCAGACCATGAAACGCTCGATCATCATCACTGACTTGACACGGTTTAAGCCGGGCAACCCGGATCTCTGCACTGCAGGTATCGACCGCGAAACCGGAGAGTGTATCCGGCCGATGCCCTATCTCAAGTTTGCCAAGTGCATGGAACTTGGGATCCTACCTGGCGGCATTCTGAGCGGAGAATTCACTCCTCTCGGAAGCCGAACGGCACCGCACACCGAGGACTGTCAATACGAGAAACTATCCTTCCATGGCCCTTGTTGCGGCGAAGAGTTTCGTAGCGTTCTGGCGGAGAGCTGCTTCCCGAGCGTAGAGACAGGATTTGAGGTTTCACTAGCGATCGGCGAAAAAGTCATTCCGCCCGACCATAAGGTTCAGCGCTCCATTATCACGTTACAAGTCGACCCGCGCGACATCGAAATCGTGGAGAACAGTTACAAGCCAGGCAGCATAAGGCTGCATTTCATCGATTCGGTTGGCCGTCGGCACCGATATTTCCCGATCACAGATCTCGGCTTTTTCGACTACGCCCAGCGGCATCGCGACAGCTCAGCCTTAACAGCTTTGAACATCGAGATTGCAAAACAAAAGGAAATTTTTCTGCGGATTGGTCTGAGCCGAAGATACCGTAGCCCGCAGGGAAAGGATGGCTTTTGGATGCAGGCAAACGGCATCTACACGTTTCCGAAGATTCTGAGCTACATACGCTCCTATACAGAGCCGGAGTCCAATCAAACATGAGCACGGCAAACCAGATCGTCTTCACCATCGGCCATTCGACGCACAGCGCCAAGGAGTTCCTTGCCTTGCTTCGGCAGCATCAAATCGAAGCGGTGGCTGACGTGCGTTCATCGCCCTTCAGCCGTTTTAATCCGCAGTTCAACCGGGAGAATTTGGAGCGCGCCCTCAAGGAGGGCGGAATTCGCTACGTCTTTCTGGGCAAGCAACTTGGAGCCCGAACGGATGACCGCTCCTGTTACGAGAATGGCCGCGTGCAATACAACCGATTGGCGCAAACCGCCCTTTTCCAGAGCGGACTTGATCGAGTGCAGGAAGGGGCGCGACGCTACCGAATCGCTCTCATGTGCGCCGAAAAGGAGCCACTGGAGTGCCATCGCACCCTTCTTGTCGCCCGCTCTCTTGTGAAGCGCGGGATGCCGGTGCAACACATCCACGCCGACGGGCATCTGGAACCCCACGAGGCTGCGATGGAGCGTCTGTTCGACCTAACGGGCGTCCCGAGAGAAGACCTATTTCACTCCAAGGAAGCCCTGCTGGCCGAAGCGCTGGAAAAGCAGGAATCCAAAGTTGCCTACGTAGAAGAAGAACAAGAACCATTCCCCCTGAAGAAAAAATCACCATGAAGCTCCACACTATCGGATTCACAAAAAAGGACGCAGAGAAGTTCTTCGGTCTCCTAAAACACTCCGGCGTGCGCCGCGTCGTCGATGTGCGTCTCAACAATGTTTCCCAACTCGCAGGATTCGCCAAAAAGCAGGACCTGGAATTTTTCCTGAAAGAAATCTGCGGTATCGACTATGTGCACCTGCCGGCACTCGCACCCACCAAGGACATCCTCGATGCCTACAAGAAGGCCAAAGGCGACTGGTCGGAGTATGAAAAGCGGTTCCTTGCCCTGATGGAAGAACGGAGAATCGAAGAGCAAGTCCCAAAGGAGGTCGTTGACCATGGTTGCCTGCTGTGCAGCGAAGACAAGCCGCACCATTGCCACCGCCGACTCGTGGCGGAATACCTGAAAGATCATTGGGGCGACATCGAAATTTCTCACCTCGAATAGCGGAGATGCTTGAAAGGCCCGTCTGTCGGCACAATGCCCAAACCGCAGACAGGAATGTCCGCGCCACGTTTCACGCCGCGCTGCGCCGGGATTTCGAGCGGCATGCTTTGGACAGTTTTTTCGGGTGAAGCGGGATGGCTTTTCGAACAGCCACGCCCCCCGGATCGCCATGGACGCCGGGCCGGAGGGTTCCGGTGACCACGCCTTGCGCCTGAGTTTGACAATTTCACCGCCCTCGGGGGCGTCGAATCCGTGGGCATCGAGCATTTGCTCGTGACCGAAGTGGACCCGGCCGGGCAGACGGTGGAAGTGACGAACACGAGCCCCCATCCCGTATCGGTCGGGACCCCGCTGCCGTTTTCCCACAGGACGAATGAGGCGGATGCGATCCCGGCGGGGGCGGAACGACCGTATCCCCCGGCCGTTTTCGCTTCCAGATTCCCTTTGCAGCAAAACCCACGGCAATTCGTCCGCGTGGTCGGCGGCGGACCTTGACGCCAATGGCGCCCGGATACGCCGCCAGTTTCACTTCGCCGTTTCCGGGCTGATGACGGCGTTGACTTCGGAGATGCGGTCAGGCGTCAAGGGAAAGGATGCGGCGGTTGGCTTCGAAGAGGCCTGCCGGATTGCCGATATCGAGGCGTTCGCCGGGCAGGCGGCAGCCGCTGAAACCCTCTTCGGCGAGGAGCGCGGCCATGGCGTCGGTGAGCTGGATTTCGTTGTTTTTGCCGGGGCGCGTGGCGGCGAGGTGCCGGAAAATCGCGGGCGTAAAGAGGTAGCGGGCGGCAAAGGCCCACCCGCCGGGATCGGGCGCGCCGTCGAGGCGGCGCACGGCGGGTGCTTCGCCGGGGGCCGGTTTTTCGACCATGCGGTCGAGGGAAAAGCGGCCCGGCGCGCGTTCGGTGCCGCCGACCACTCCGTAGCGGCTGATGCGGTCGGCGGGCACGGGTTCGATGGCCACGGCGGAGGCCCCCGTTTCGGTGTAGGCCGCGTGCAGCGCGTTGAGGGCGTCGGGCTTTCCCGGAGCCCCGTCCTTGTCGACAATGATGGTGTCGGCGAGAAGCAGCGCAAAGGGTTCGTCACCCACGTGGTCACGGGCCTGCACGACGGCGTCGCCGAGGCCTTTCATTTCGGGCTGCCGGATGAAATGAAACCGAGCCTGCGTGGCGATGCGCACGAGTTCGTCGGCCAGTTCGTCTTTGCCGCCCGCGCGCAGACGGCGCTCGAGGTCCGGGGCGCGGTCGAAGTAGTCGACAATGCTCCCCTTGTCGCGGCTTACGATAATGAGGATGTCGGTGCAACCCGCCGCCACGGCCTCGGCCACGACGTAGTGGATGACAGGTTTGTCCCCCACGGGCAGCATTTCCTTGGGAACGGATTTGGTGACGGGCAGAAAGCGCGTGCCGAACCCGGCGGCGGGCAGAACGGCTTTGCGGACGGGTGCGGGGGCCGGGCGCATCACTTTACAGGGGCTGTGGTTTCGCCGGCGAAGACGGGCGCGTAGTCGGGTTTGATGACGCCCACGCCTTTGGTAGCGAAGGCGGCTTCGAGGCGTGCGAACATGGCGTCGTCCTCGTAGGTGCCGACGACCGCGCCGCCGCTGCCGCAGAATTTGGCGCTCGCCCCGGCCCGGCGGGCAGTGTTCACGAGGTCACGGTTGCCGTCGCCGACGTCGTAGAGGCTGGCGCGTTTGTCGAAGTTGGCATTGAGGAGCGCGGGCATTTTGCCGTGATCGTCCGCGAGGAGCGCGTCGCGGAACTGTACGGTGAGGTCGGCCCAGAATTGCATGGCGTCGACGACCTCCTTGTTGCCGGCTTTCCAGCGGGAGCGCAGGTCGTTGTGGTAGACCTCGGTGCCTTCAGAAAGCTCTTCGCGGTAGGCGATGTAGAGTTTCGGGAGGAGCGCCGTATCGATATTCTCATACGCTCCGTAGCCTCGCTTCTCCATGATCGCCTTGTCGAAGTCCATGTAGACAAGCCCTTGGTAAGCCTGCGCCACGCGGTCCTGCAGGCCCGCCGGAATGGCGAGTTCCTGGGTTTCCACGGAGAGGACGAGGTTGGCGAGCGTGTGGCGCGAGATCGACACGTGGTAGAAGCTCATGAGCGCGCGCATGCACGCCGTGATGATGGCGCTCGATCCGGCGAGGCCGACGCGGTTGGGCACATCGGAGCTGTAGCGCAGGGTAAAATTGCGGTTGTCGATTTCGATATCGCGCTCCTGACAGTAGTCGTAAAAGCGCTTGATCGTGGCCTTGAGGAGCCGGAATCCGCCGTAGTAGCCGTGGCGCTTCACGTCCTCGGCCAGCCCGCGGATGCTCCGGAAGACGGAATGGTCGCGGCGGCTCGGGAGGATTTCGAGGTCGGGCGATTCGTAGAGCGTGATGTTCGCGGAGAAATTCCGGAAGGCGAAGGCGATGGTTTTGCCGAAGTAACCGTCGGAAGGGTTTCCGATAAGTCCGGCGCGGGGATATGCGGTTGTGCGTATGATCATGGAAATGCAGAGAACGTGACGGCCCGCGCGCCTAACGAAAAGCCAAATCCGCCGACTTGCTATTTCGGGCGGAATGCCGTATGCCGCCCTTCCATGTTCGACAGTCCCCTCGTGATACTCATTTTCTTCGGCATCGCCGTCTACGTCTTCAAGATGTGGCTCGACGATTACCATGCGCAGCGCAAGAGCGGCCCGCGCGCAAACGCGCTTCCCGGTGCGGTGCCCACAACGCGTTTCATGATTGTCCTCGGCATCGTCGGCGCGGTGATCCTCGTGGCCGTCGAGACCGTCGGCGAATACGCCCTCGGCGTCAGCGCGGAACAGACGGACATCGCCGTGATCATGCTCCTCGCCATGGTGGCGGCGGGCTTTGTCGAGGAACTGGTCTTCCGCGGCTTCCTTTTTATCGACAAGCGCGGCGCGGCCGTGCTGTGGGCGAGCATTGTCGGTTTTTCGGTGCTCTTCGCCCTCCTCCACTTCAATTACTACCTTGAGTGGGAAGACGACGCCCCGTGGCACCAGTTTACGGTGAACCTCGACGCCAAGGCGCTGTGGACGCTGTTTATCCTCTTCATGAATTCCATGTGGTTCTACTACCTTCGCTTCGGGGTGCTCAACGGCAGCCGTTCGCTCCTGCCCTGCATCGTCGCCCATGTGGCGAGCAATGTCGCCGTCTTTGCCGTCAAGCTGGCCCAGGGCCATGTCACCGGGCTTTACTGAGAAGCGGCGCGGTTTCCGTAGGCTGAAGCTTCAGGGGGGCACTGCGGCGGCAGGGCACTGCGGGCGGCCCCGGCGCACGCTCGCTGAAGCTTCGCGCTACGTCGGCCGCGGCGGTTTCCGTAGGCTGAAGCTTCAACGGGGCACTGCGGCGGCAGGGCGCTGCGGGCGGTCCCGGCGCACGCTCGCTGAAGCTTCACGCTACGGCGGCGGCGGCACGATTTCTTCCTCTTCCGCCCATGCTCATTAAGGTCCGGGACAACGGCTTCATCCTCTGCCTCCTTCTCATGGTGCCCCTTGCATGGCTCCTGCCGGAGGCGGGACGCACGGGCGGTTGGCTCCGCGCCGAATACCTGATCAAGGCGGGGGTATTTCTCATCTTTCTCATGCAGGGACTCTCCCTGCCCACGGAGCAACTTTTGCGCGGTGTCCTGCATTGGCGG
The DNA here is from genome assembly GCA_020831525.1 of Opitutales bacterium. Lineage (GTDB taxonomy): Bacteria > Verrucomicrobiota > Verrucomicrobiia > Opitutales > Oceanipulchritudinaceae > SLLG01. The sequence continues at coordinate 29,114 of JAFIGH010000003.1, read as the reverse complement.
CTCCATGCCTTTGTCCAAAGCTGGAACTTCCTCTGGGCACCCGTCCTCGGGCTGGTCTTCGTCACCGCCGCCGCGCCGTTCCTGAATGATCCGCTGCATACCGGATTTCTCTACCTCGCGATCCTGCCCACGACAGTTTCGACGGCGCTGGTTTTCACCGGTGCGGCGCGGGGCGACGTGCCCGGCGCCCTCTTCAATACCGCCCTCTCCAATGTTCTCGCGGTTTTGATCGTGCCGGCGTGGTGCCTTATCCTCTTTGCGACCGGAGGCGATCTGCCGCCCGCCGGCCCCATGTTCGTTCAGTTGTCGCTCCTCATCCTCCTGCCCACGCTCCTCGGGCAGGCCGTACGGCCGTTCTTCGGAAAAGTCCTGCCCGCCGTCCGGTCATGGTTCAAACCTGTGAGCAACGGCATCATCTGTTTCGCCGTCTTCGCCGCCTTCGCGGACAGTTTCCACAACGCGGTGTGGGAGCGCACGGGATGGGCCGCCACCGGGGCGGCGTTCGCGGGGGTCGTTGTGTTTCTCGCCCTCGTCAGCGTCCTGGTCTGGCGCACCGCGCGGCTCGCCTTTGCCTCGAAAGAAACGCGCATCGCCGCCTTCTTCTGCGGCTCGCAGAAATCGATCGCCACAGGCGTGCCCATGGCCGCGGTCATTTTCTCGGACGGTATGGCCACCGAGCTGAGCCTCATCCTCCTGCCGCTGCTTTTCTACCACCCGCTTCAGCTCGTTCTGGGGTCGTTTCTTGTCGACCGCTGGGGGCGGCGCCCCCACCCTTGAGCGATGGCTTCACGCGCCGAAGAATGGAACCTGTGTGACGGCGAACTCACGCTTGAACTCGCCAAATATCTCCCCGGTGATCCCGGCCTGGAGCGCGCGCCCGCCTACCGGTTCTCCATGGTCCACGGAGAATCGGGTGAGACAATGGGCGACATCGAGCTGCGCAACGGCAACTATCCCGGCATCCGCCTCTACAGCGGCCACCTCGGCTACGAGGTCTACCCGGCCTTCCGCGGAAAGCGCTACGCCGAGCGCGCCTGCCGTCTCCTTGTCCCCGTCGCCCGGCATCTCGGCATCGATCCGCTCTGGATCACATGCAATCCGGAAAACGCCGCCTCGCGCCGCACCTGCGAGCGCCTCGGTGCCGAACTTGTCGAGACTGTCGACATCCCGCCGCACATCAACCTCTACGCCAACGGCGACCGGCAGAAGTGCCGCTACCGGCTCGAAACAGGCGCGCACACGGAGGCGGGGCGTTAACTCTCGTGGTGCTCGGTTTAGCCCTAACACGCCCGAACGCCGGTCGCCCGCCACCGCCAACGGGATCCCCGGCGCAGGCGCACCGTTGCACCCGTGCTGTTGGTTGCGCCCCGAGGGGGCATCAGGTGAAAGCCCATGGTGCCAACCGTGGGTAATCCGGCACCCCGACCCGAATGCGCTCTGAAGGGGCGCCGGGAGCGTAGGCGAATCAACCGGCGTCTTTCATTTTCGACAGCGCATCCAGCGCACGCTCGCGGGCCGCCTTGTGGTCGACAATGGGTTTGGGATACGTCTCGCCGAGCCGCACTCCGGCCCGGCTCAGGACATCGGGCGGCGCTTCCCACGGGGCGTGGATGTAATTCGCGGGCACGTTTGCCAGTTCCGGCACAAACCGGCGCACATAACTGCCGTCGCCGTCGAACTTCGCGCCCTGTGTCATGGGATTGAAGATGCGGAAATACGGTGCGGCGTCGGCCCCGCATCCGCCCGCCCATTGCCAGCCGAGGGTGTTGGAGGCGAGGTCGGCGTCGACGAGTGTATCCCAAAACCAGCGCGCGCCTTCCTGCCACGGGAGGAGCAGGTGTTTCACAAGAAACGACGCCACGACCATGCGCACACGGTTGTGCATCCAGCCGGTTTCCCAAAGCTGACGCATGCCGGCGTCGACGATGGGATATCCGGTGCGGCCGCGCTGCCACACTCGAAGTGCCTCCTTGTCCTTGCGCCACGGAAAGCGCCGGAAGGCATCCTGCAGCGGTTCCGCCGGTGTATCCGGAAAATGGTAGAGCACATGATAGGCGAACTCGCGCCACACCAGTTCCCGTACAAAGGTCTCGCGCCCTTTCCCGGGATTGCCGCGAAGGGCCTTTGCGACGGCCTCGCGCGGTCCGACCTGGCCGAAGTGCAGGTAGGGCGAGAGCCGCGACGTCCCGTCCTCGGCGGGCAGGTCGCGCGCCTCGGCGTAGGCGCGCACCGGACCGTCGAGGAAGTCGTTGAGCCGCCGCAGGCCGCCGCGGCGTGTCGGCGTCCACGCCCCGCGGATACCGGCGTCCCACGGGATTTCCGGGAGCAGCCCGAGGTCGCCGGTCGCCATGGATTCCGGCCACTTCGGCGGTGCGGCGGGACGCTTGCCGGAGGTCTCCACCGGCTCCGCAAAGCCCTTCGCCATGACCGTGCGGCTGAACGGCGTATAGACGCGGTACGCCCTCCCCTGCCCCGACCGCACCGTCCACGGCTCGAAGAGGAGCGAGCTGTTGAAGCTCTTCGCCTCCAGCCCGCCTTTTGTCAGCGCCTCCTTCACCGCGGCGTCGCGCCGCGTGGTCTCCGGATCGTAGCGGCGGTTCCAATACACGGCGTCCGAGCCCGTTTCCTTCGCGAGGCGGCGGATCGTCTTCAGGCTTTCGCCGGTGCGGAGGACAAGGCGCAGGCCGACGCCGTCGAGCGCCGCCGCGAGGTCTTCCAGCGCATGGTGCAGCCACCAGCGCGACGCCCCGCCGGGCGCCCACCCGCCGGCTTCCTCCGGGGCGTGGATGTAGACAGGGACAACCGCGCCTCCGCGCTCCAGCGCCGCCGCGTAGGCCGCGTTGTCGGGCAGGCGCAGGTCCTGTCGAAACCAGAGAAGGGTCGCACCGTTCACGCGCAGACCGTATCCGCCGACCCGAAAAGCGCAACCGGCGCGCGGAGAAACCGCCTGCACCTCTACCAAAGCTTCGGCTACCTGGAGCCGTCGGCCGAGCCGACGCCCGGAACCCAGATTTCACCTACTTGCCGGAGAACGGGTTCACCACACGCACACCGCCGTAATCCTGTCCGTCATTCAGGTCCTCGGAGTACAACAGAGATGCACCGGCCTGACGTGCCGCCGCGACGACTAGGGCGTCATAAATCCGGAGACCGTATCGCCTGCGAATCGCCCATGCCGATTCCATCGTCGCTGTGTCGACGACCGTCACGACGCCGGCCAGCATCGCTTCCACCGCCGCCGACAGGCGTTCCTCGCTAATCCCAAGCCGGGCTTTGCGGCCTGCGTTGTCGATAAACTCCGCGATGACCTGGGGCGAGACCGCGTGGCTGCGGTCGCGGATCAGGGCTTGCGCCACCGCCTTCTTCCCGGTGTCCGCCGGATCTGCCGAGGCGGCGTAGAGGAACACATTTGTGTCAAAGAAGCACTCAATCCTCATAAGTGCGTTCCCGGGTCGGCGTGTATCCCAGAACAAGGCCGGAGTCATTCAACAAATCCGCGAGCCGCTCCCTGCGCTTCCGCTCCGCCTCAACAGCGGATTCACTCCCGCGCTCCCGCTCCAAGCGCTCGCGCAACGCCTCACGCATCAGCGCACTGGCGCTCATATCCCGATTTGCCGCAAGGACACGCGCCTCCCGCCACAGGTCTTCCTCAATCGTCAAATTAACGGTTTTCATGACGACAAAGAAACAAAGAAACCCCGAACCGTCCACGAAAAAATCGCCGGGAGCGTCGGCATTCGGGCTCACCCTTCCGGGCTTGCGCCGGGGGAGAGGCGCGGGCACGTTTTTCGTCTATGGCGATGCAACTCCTATGCAATCGGGCGCGGTGGTGCCTGCGCGCCGCGGCCATTGCGGCGCTACCGTGGCTTCTGTTCAGCGCCGCGTGTGGTCCGGCGGACCGCGCGGATTCGGACGGGATCCGCTGGGGCACCTCGGCGGTGGGGTCGTCGGGGCACCGTGCCCTCGTGCAGCTCGCGGCGGTCGTAAACCGCGGGATGGACGACGCCGACATCACCGTCCTGCCCATGCCGGGCGCGATCATGACGATGCGCGCCTACGCGGCGGGCGACATCGACGCCTTCTACGGGGCGGACATCGCCTTTCACGAATGGGCCACGGACAGCGGCCGCTTCGAGGGCACGCGCGACCGTCTCCGGCGGCCTCCGGTGCAGTCGTTCTGGGCCTTTTCCATGGAGATGGGCTTTGCCATCCGCGCCGGCGACCGGGACTCGATCCGGGAGTGGCGCGACCTCGCCAACCGCCGTGTATTCACCGGTCCCGCGCCGTGGGACACGCGCGCCCACCTCGAACGGCTCATGCGTACACTCGGCGCGGAACACCGCTACAGCGAAATGGATCTCGGCGTGGTCGGCGCGCAGCTCGCGGCGGGCGGGATCGACGCGTTCGGCATCTACACCACGGACGGCCGCGCCGTCGCGCCATGGGTGGCGGAAGCCGAGCGCGTGACCGACCTCGCCATCCTCAATCCTTCCGACGAAGAGGCGGCAGCGCTCCGGGAAGCGGGCTTTGAGATCGTCACCGTTTCGCCGACGGTCTTTCAGACGGATGTGCATGCGCCCGAGGTCACTCTCTCGCCTTTCTACTACGGTTTTCACCTCGGGACGGATTTCTCCGAAGATTTCGTGTACCGGTTCCTCACGACGGTCGAAGAACTGGCCCCCGGCCTTGCCGCCACCGACCCCGTTTTCACAGCCCTCGCCGAGGACATGGCCGCCCTGCAGCGGCGCGGCGTGGCGCGGTCCGCCGCCGATGTGGAAATCCACCCGGGGCTCGCGCGCTACCTCCGCGAGCGCGGCCAGTGGGACACCGCGTGGGACCAGCGCGTGGCCACCCTGCCCTAGCCCGCGCCGCGATGGATTCCCCCGCCTCCGGCAACACCCCGCCCTTTCTCCGTGCCGCCCGGGTCGCGGCGGCGCTCGTCTTCTTCGCGGTGCTGGCGGGCTACTTTGCCACGGGGGCGGGCGGACCCACCCTTCTCGCCGTCGTCATGGTTCCGGTCGCGCTCGTCGTGGGCATTCTCCGCGACTGGCACGACGGGCGGCTGTATCCAAAGATTTCCGGCACGGCGCGGAATCTTCTGGGAAGCGCGCAGGTCGTCGCCGCGCTGGCCGCCGCCGCATACCTCTGGACGGAGTTCGAGGGCATCCGCTCCGCCCGCCTCGGTGCCTGGACCACGGCGGATTATGCGGCGGGGACGACCGTCGTCGTATTGATCCTCGAATACACCCGGCGGCGGTACCTCCCCGTCTTCATCGTCAATGTCGTTCTTGTCCTCTATTGTGTCTACGGCGCCGTGGTGCCCGGCCTGCTCCACCACCCCGGCCTCTCTTGGCGGCGGGTGGGCAGCTCGCTGAGCCTCGAAATGAGCACGGGCGTCTTCGAGCGTCTGCCGCAGCTCGGCCTCACCCTCATCGGCTCGTTCCTTCTCCTCCTTGCCGCCCTGCGTGCCTTCGGGTGTATCGACTCGCTCCTTGCCGCCAGTGCGCGGATCGCCCGCCGCTCGCCCCGCCTTCTGCCGCAGGCCGCCGTCATCGGTTCGCTTGGCGTCGCGGCGGTGAGCGGGAGTGGCGCGGCCAACGCCGCCACAACGGGTTCGGCCACCATTCCCATGTTTATCAAAGCGGGCTTCTCCCGCGCCCACGCCGCCGCCGTCGAAACGGCAGCCTCCCTCGGCGGCCAGCTCATGCCGCCCCTCATGGGCATCGCCGCCTTCATCATGGCGGAGATGATGTCCGTCTCCTACGGCGAAGTCATGGCACGCGGGTTCGCCCCCGCCCTCATCTACTTCCTCGGCGTGGCGCTCGCCGTCCATCTCCTCGCCGCCCGCTTCCAGACGTCAGCGCCCACCGTCGAGGCGCCCCCCGTGGCGGCGCGCGATTTCGCCAACATCGCCGCCTACGGCATCGCCGTGCTTTCCCTTGTCGCCCTCATGGGCTACGCCCGCTGGCCCGCGATGATCGCGGCGCAGCGCGTCTTTCTCGGTTTGCTCCTCTTCTTCACCGCCGTCCATGCCGTGAGCCTGCTCCGCCGCGGGGACAAGCGCTTCGCGTCGTGGCTGCGCCCCTACAAAGGCATGGTCGACCATTTCGCCTCGACCACGGCGGAGCTAACCCTCCTCCTCGCCTCCCTCGGCATCCTCACCGCCGCCTTCACCATCACGGGCGTACCCGACAAGCTCGGTGTGCTCCTCCTCCAGCTCGCCGAGTTCAATGTTCTGCTCATGGTCCTCACGGCCTTTGCCTTCGGCTACCTCATCGGCATGGGGCTCCCCGTCACACCCACCTACATCGTCCTCGCCATCGTCACCGTCCCCTTCATGGTCCGGGCGGGCATCGATCCATGGGTCGCCCACTTCTTTGCCTTCTTCGTCGCCGTCTTCGGCGAGCTTTCGCCGCCCACCTCCGTCACGGCGGCGGTCACCTCGCGTATCGCGGGTGCCTCTTTCACCCGCACCATGTACTATGCCATGGGGCTGTGTTCACCGCTTCTCGCCCTTATGGTAGCCGTCTTCATCCGTCCCGGCCTCGTCGCCGAAGTGGGCGGCGGCCAAGTGTGGGCCGGTCTTCCCGTCCTTGCCGGTGCCTGCGGCATCCTCCTCGTCCTCTACGGCACCTTTGCCGTACGCAAAGCCCTCGACCGAGCACTGCGGTGCCTCGTCCTCGGTGCCGCTGTGGCTGCGCTCCTAATCGACGTACCCGTCCTTACCGTACCCCTCACGACGGGGCTCTTCGGGGCTGTTGCCTACACGCTGCTGCGCGCAAATGGCGGCGGGCCCGGGGACGGCAACGATCTGTAATCCGCTGATTTGGCCGTGCCGCCGGAATGCACCTTGCACCACGGTGATGGTGAAATTGTCAGCGGTCAGGCCGCTGAACACGATGTAATTGTAGGCACCAAAATCGCGGGTATCTTTCGTTGGTGAGCGGTGGTTGCGTTTTTATCTGAGTTCAGGCACAACCGCGCCATGTCCTTCCACCAACCTCAAAACGTGTTCCGGATAACGATGGACCGGATGAATGCCATTGGTGCGCGGGTAATCGAGGGAGCCTTACTGTGCGCACAGGACAAACGATGCCCGTGGATGGTCGAAACGGTTGGGCCGGATGCCACCGATGCCATTCGCATGGGCGACTGCTTGGGCCTGTGCGGCCTCTTCGACAAGGAGGCGGCGGAGTCGCAGGCGCTGCGGGAAACCTCTTTTCCGGTGATCAACGTGAGCAACCGCTGGGGACCCCTCGCCGGTGTGGGTAATTTCCTCTCCGATGACGAGGCGATCGGACGGGAGGCGGCCGCCCACTTGATGGAGCGCGGCTACAAACACTTTATGATCGTGGGAGAGGTGAAATCACAATTCGTGAAGGACAGGATCGCGGGATTCCGCGCTCAACTGGGACAGCTGGCCTCCTCCTGCGAGGTGGTCACGAAGGACTTTCTCACGGCGCTCCACGCGCAAACTATGCCCTCCTTTGTCCACCAGACCGAAGAGGAGTTGCGCCCGGTTTTTCAACGATTGCCCATGGATCTCGCTGTGTTCGCGACGAACGACTGGCTTGCCGGACTGGTGCAGCGCGTGCTCCTTGAGCATTATCCCGAACGGACCCACACCACCGCTGTCCTGGGTGTGGATGATGAGCAACACACGTGGTGGTACCTGGGGCCGTTGGCGGGCCTCTCTTCCGTCCGCCCGGCCTTTCACGCCATGGGGGCGGCCGCGATGGAGTGGATGATCGAACATCCGGGCGACCGCGAAGCCATTCTGCGCGAAAAGACGCGTTGGTTTGTGCCTGAAAGGGTGGTCATGCGGGCCTCGACAGCGGGAGGGGCTTGCGCCGATCCGATGACCGCCCGGATGATTCGCTGGTCGTGGCAGGCCATGCAGGAAGGAAAGAAGGTTCAAGTCTCCGATCTCGCATCGCGCTTTCAAATGTCGCGGCGCACGCTGGACCGAAAATTCAGTCAGCACCTGGGCGCGGGCGCGGGGGACTATCTCCGGGCGCAGCGCCTCGATATGGCCGTGCATTTGCTGCGCAGCACCGAGTTAACCATGGCGGAGGTCTCCCAGCGCTGCGGCTACTCCAAGCAGGATACGCTCTCCACAATTTTTCGCCGGGAATTCGGCCAAACACCCATGGAGTTTCGCCGGGAGGCCCGGAAAAGCGTGTAATCTTGAAAGATGTCAGGAGGACACGAAGGCGGGGCGACAGCGTGTGGCCTATTCGCAAATCGCAATTTCCAAAGCCCCCGCCCACAAACCGACGCGGCTTCCGTAGCATGACCCCATCTTGGGATCAGCGCACCCCGCGCCTTTGTCAACGCGTCCGGATCATCGTACCTCGGCAGCCATTTTCCAAGCGTCCGGAGTCGGGCGGCAAGCCGACCCGATTACGGCTGACACACCGGACGACCGTAGGCCCCCAACCCCGCTGCCGCATCGGCGAAGGGCGCATCGACGAATCCGCATAGCTTCGGATGGACGCAAAGCCCCGTTCCGCACGCTCACGCGCGCAGCTACGGAGATTACGCGCGCAGCTGCCCCGTTCGCCAAGGCTTTCCGGTTGCCAAGATTCCCTCATATGCAGTTGATTCGGCTTCCTTTCAGCTCCGCTGATCACATCCCATGGCCATTACTGTCGATACCGACATTCCCGCCGGAAACGGCCTCATTGCCCGGCTTTAAGATTAGGAGGCTGGAACAGCGGCACCGCACCTGCCTCCGGGTCTCAGTCCGCCGAGGGCCGCATCAAGGTGGGAACGGCCCAGGAAAAGTGGTGCCAGTCGTTCATAATGGGGCGCGCATTCTGCACCCACGCGGCGTAGCCCGGCGTCGTCGTTACCACCGGCGGCTAGTCCGGAAGCGTATCGCGGTGACTGACCAAGGTCAGGCTGCTCATCTCCGCCTGGATGTTGGCCTGCCACGTGTGGTCGAGCCGCAAATGGGCAATACCGATGGCGCGGGCATTTTCCAGAACGACTGCGGGGTCCAGCGCCGCTCCGGCACCGGAGTTGAGCGAAGTCAGGTCGACGCTGCTCCAGGTGAAGTCGGCCATGTGCCAGGACCCGGGCACGGGCGTGATGGCCTCCCAACCGCCCGAGGTCGTCTGTATTCCCTGGTTAGATACAGCCCACTGCAGGCCGCTGCCGTCGTCATAGCCCACGAGGGCGCGGACGATCGGGTGATTGTTGCCGTGCCGGTGGATGCCGGTGGTCGAGAGCGTGGCGTCGGTGACGTTCTCGCGGAACGTAAACATGCGATAATGAGCCGTCGATTGGATCGAAGCTGTTCCCTGGTGGTGCCCGCGGGCCGTCAGCACACTGGTGGAGAGACGGTGGCCCGGATTCATCCAGCGCCGCCAGGGTTTGTCGGACGCGTCGGAATCGGAGGCGAATCCCCAGCTTGAACCGGGATCGCTGCTGAAATCCTCGTCAACGATGGTGCCCCCCACACCTCCGTCGTGGACCGTCAGGAGCCAAATCTGTTCTGTCGTGTGACCATTGGCCTCCGCGATGAGGGTGACCTCGTAGATCCCCGACGCGGTGGCACTGCCGGCCAGCGTGGCGGTGCCGTTGCCATGATCGGTTAAAGTGAATCCGTCGGGAGCACCGCTCACGCCGAGAAACGTGGTGGCGCTTCTGGTCGATACCGCTGCCGTGTAGGAGAAGGGCCAATCGAGGACGGCCTCGGATGGCGGATCGGAAAGGAAGGTTGGCGGGGCCGGAGGACCGCTCGTCGGTGCCCAAGACCGTGGCCGTATCAAGGTGGGAACGGCCCAGGCGAAGTGGTGCCAGTCGTTCATGATGGGGCGTGCATTTTCCACCCAGGCGGCATAGTCGGCGTCACCGTAAATCTCGGCCATGGCTTCGAAGAGCGTGCCATAGAAGGTATCGGGCGAAGGCGGATTGACCAGATCCCCGCTGTGGTGCGGCCAGGATCCCGGATCGACGCAGTAAGTGAAGAGGTAGTCCAAGGCTTGGCGAAGGCCCCCGCCGCCCTGCGGCACGTAGTTGAAAAAGTCCACCAGCTGCGCGTTGTAAACGATGTGGGCGGCCGCTGTCAGGGGAGCGAGTGAGAAGTAGGTATACCATAGACCCGCTGATCCCCGGCTCACCTCCTCGGGCAAGATGCCGCTGGAGTTGATTCGTCTATCGATCTTGTTGCGCAGTTGGGTGATGTCGGCTTCGAGGGCAAACCGCTCGCCAAGGAAGTTGTGCGCGGTGATGGCCCCGAAGATACCCCAGTCGCCCCAATTATTGCGCCGGCCCCGGATAGCCGAGCACGAGCCGAGAAAGACGGTGCGGACCCAGCTTTCGAATTGTTGCCGGTCGGGATCGCTCCACCGGCTTGATGACCGCATCAACTCGGCCGCGTGGAGCAGCCCGACGCCTCCATAGGCCATCATAAGATGGCCATCGCCCCCGCTCACACCGTGATTATTGGATGCCCAGGCATTCAGGACTTCGAGAGCCTTGTCGCCGTAGGTTTCGCGGGCCGGGGAGTCATCCAACCGGTAGAGAAGCGCCATGGCATAGGCTGTCCAGACGTCGCCGCCGAGGAGAAGAAAGGCATCCCGGTGGCCTGGTCCGTCATCGGCAATAGCGGGCGCGTCGAAGATTGCGGGCGCTTGCGGGACATGGGCAAGGAGGTCCGGGGCCTCAGCTTTGAGCGCCCAAAAGGCGGCTGCGGACTCCACGTCCCCCCAGTCCAGATCATAAAGCGTTGCCGCGATTTCCGCAGGGGCATGGAGGCCTCCGGTGATCTCCTCCCCGTTGGAGACCCGCACCCGGTAGAAGACACTGCCCGTTGCCGGGCGGCCACCGGGATCAACAAAGGTTTTCAGGCCGTCGTTGCCCGCCTCCATTTCGCCTACCTCCACGAACGAATGCATCCCGTCGGTCGACTTGAACAGCTGGTAGGTGAGGCTACCCGACGATTCAAAGCTCACGAGGACGTCGTCACCCTGGACTTGGACGGAAAGGGTGGGCGCTGGCCCTGTGGGGGTTTCGGAGGCCTCCGGAACTCCCAGAATGGTGTAATTGTCTATCCAGAAATTCCCGCCGCGGCGTTGGTCGATGAGTATGCCAAATCCGTGCACAACTCCATCCGGCAGGGGACCTTTGTAGAAGGTGTAATCCGCGTAACCGGCGAAATTGCCCGCCGTCTTGGCGCCGCCCGTGCGCGGCCAGGTGAAGGTCCGGTTGGCATAGTCGTAAAACGGTACCCGGATCCAATTGCCCGCAGCGGAAACGGCCGTCTGTTCCCAACGTGCCTCGAAGAAACCGTTTGGAGGTTTCCCGTTCGAGAGAGTAGCCGTATGAAAAACGATCATCGGATCCGAGACATACCAGTTGTCCGTATCGCTGGCGCTGCCGCCCACTTGCACAAGCGCCCGCTTGTGGAAGTCGGCCCCCTCACCGCCGGAGGGGGAGTCGACACTGTAATCCCAGGTGAACCCAAGAAGTTCACTGGACTGCAGAACTCCGGCAAATTCCTGCGTGGCGAAGGTTACGTTGACGGAGGCTAAGGGGCTCCAGAAGACGGCGCCAAACTCAGCCCCAGGCACCGGGTTGTTGTTCACGCCTTCGGGATTTCCGAGGGGTGAGTTGAACTGCTGGCCGTTGGGATCGGCCAGCTCCGCCAGGTGGTTGTCCGGATTGTCGTCCCGGAAGGCTTGCCAGCCTGTATCAGTGGCCGGGCGGTTAAATTCCTGAAGGTTTCTGAAGTTCTCGAGGTAGAGAACGGTGTGCCCCGACAAGGCGCTTGTGGTCAACGTGGCGGCGGCCAGAAGAAGGAGTTTTTGGGTCATGTGGTTGCTTATCATGGGGGATTTGGGATCTCGGAGCTGGAAGGCGGGCGAAAAAGATGGGGCGCACGCATCTTGCGTGCAGCAGAGACAGTGCCTTCACGCTGAAAGCGTGAGCCCCCATCCGTTGGGGACCGCTCATCTAGCTGAAGTTGTCCGATCAAAGGACCAGTCGAAACGAAAAGGGGCCGGTTTCCGCGGCCCCTGTGACAAGTCGAAAGAGAGTCCTGGTCAATCTCACAAAAGGGCAAAGGTCTTCGCTCCTTACCGTTTGCGGCGCCGCAGCCAAACGAGCCCAAAGGCGGACAAACCGGCCAGCAAGGCGAACACACGCGGCTCGGGGATCGCCGTGATCGTGTAGTTGTCCATCCAGAAATTCCCGCCGACCCGGTTGTCCATGTGGATGCCAAAACCATGGACAATCCCGTCCGGCAATGGTCCCTTGTAAAAGGTGTAGTCAGTGAAACCGGCGAAGTCAGCCTCGGTCTTGGGACTGCCTGAACCGGGCCAGGCAAGGGTTTGGTTTGCATAGTCGTAGGAAGGCATCCGGATCCAGTCGCCGGTCGCCGAGACCGTGGCCGTATCCCAGAGTCCGACGTAGAAACTGTTCGGTGGGCCTCCGTCGTCGAAGGCCGCCGTATCTACGACGATGAACGGGTCGGATACATACCAGTTATCTGTGTCGGAGGCGTTGCCGCCCACCTGGACCAGCGCGCGCTTGAGCAGTTGACCGTCAAAGTCGCTGGGCGCATCAAGGCTGAAATCCCACGAGAATGCACCAAGCTGGGAGGACTGGATGGCTCCGGCGTACTCTTGTGTCGCGATTGTCACATTTTGGATCGATGTGGGCGACCAGAAGACGACGCCGACCTCAGCCCCGGGAACCGGATTGTTGTTTACGCCTTCGGGGTTGCCAAGCGGGGAATTACGGCGGACACCTTCCGGATCTGCAAGTTCCGCAAGGTTGTGGGCCGCACTAGGGCTTCCTCCTGTCCAGAAGCCTTTCCACCCCGTTTCGGTCGCCGGGCGGTTGAACTCTGCAAGATTGCTGAAGTTTTCAAGGTAAAGGACGGTGTTCGCCGACAATGCGCTCGCGGTGAGCGTACCCACAGCGATGTGTAAGATAATCTGTGTTTTTTGCATGTTCATTTTCCTCTCAGTTTTATTCGTTTTTATTTTCGTTTGCTTTCACCAACCATAAAGAATGCGGAAAAAGCGCGGGTCTCCGTTCGATAAGGTCTTCTCGTGCGACAGCGGTTCATCCGTGCCCTGCCGTGCGGGGCCGAGGTCGGTCCACTCCTTCAGGTCGTCGGAGACCTGGAGTTGGTAGTGGACCCCGGAATACCCGAACCACTCCATGCGCAGGCCGTCGGGAATCCTCCTCATACCCATGTTGTAGATGGCGGTGTGCGGATCGATCTGCATGAGGAACGTATGGAAGGTCGGCCCGACTTCATTCGTGGACGCCTTCAGACGCACAAGGTGATCGCCCGCCGTTTCAGGCGGCGGAGTTCCGACAAGCCGTGCCATGCCGCCGCCCAGATTCTCGAGGGTCAACCACTCGGGCAGCGGCTCGACAACATCCCATGAAACGGCGTACCCGCCGGGGCTCGTGGCCGCCAACATGTGGCTGAATTCACTGCCGGACTGAACCCGTTCCATGACCGGTGCGGAGGTCACGGTCGGAAACGCCTCGTGCGGGGCATACAGCTCCAGCGAGGCCGTTTGCAGACCCCTCGTAATCAACCATGTGTGCTCAATGCGACTGTAGACCCCAAAACTGACGGCATTGCCGATCACGTCTGAGGCAGGCACGGGATCCCCCCTTCCGGCGAGGGGATCGTCCCAGTCAAGAGCCCGCCAACTGAAGTTATTCAGGGCCCAGCTACGGCGTTCTGCCGTGACTCCGGAACCCCCAATGTGCTGGATGACATTGGTGGACGTGATCGCCCAACGCGTTTCCCCGTCGACTTCGTATCCGATAAGAAACCCGTCTACCTTGGAGAAATTGTTCTGCACGGCATAGAGACCGTCACTGAAGACCGTCGCGCCGCTCAGATCCATGCGGTCAAACGACTTCCAAATCTTGTGCATGTGATGCACACTATCGCCATTGTGGTTGGGGACGACACGCAATATCCCTGGTGCGTCGAGGTGAGACGTATCCAGTCCGTCGTGCCCCCCGGAGGACCATGTAAAGTTGGCCGCCCGGCCCTTTTCATCGAAGCCACGGGTATTCCATTCCGATACGGTATTGGTGGCGAAGTCGTCGAAAACCACGACCGGCCCGTGCGTGCCCGGCGCGCGCACGGAAATGCCCACACTCGTCGTGTCGGTGCCGCCGCGGTCGTCTTCAACGGTTAGCTGGACCGTGTATTTGCCGGGCTCCGTGAAGGTGAACGAAACCGATTCGCCGCTGGCCGTGGTGCCCTCCCCGAAGTGCCACTGATACCCGGTGATGAAACCATCGGCGTCGCTGGACGGACTGCCGGAGAGGAAGACTTCCAGCGGCGCAAAGCCATGGGTGGTCGAAGGGAGGATGACCGCGGTCGGCGGAATGTTCGGAGCCGGTATTTGCACCTGAAGCGTGAAGGCATACGGCGTCTCGCGAATACCGTCGGAGGCGACAAGGACCAGTTCATGGGAAGTCGGGCTGTCCGGTGCCGTTCCCGAAAGCTCGCCAAAGCCGTTACCAAAGTCCTGGAATACCAGCCAATCCGGCTTGTTCTCCAAGGAGAGTTCGAGCAGGGAGCTATCCACGCTGGAAACCGCGCGCACTTGTCGGCTGAACGTCGCGCCCGTATCGACGACCGGTGAAGGCGTGACCGTGAAAACGGGCGCTTCCGCAGGCACCACCATGAGGGCAAAAGACTGCCATGCCTTGGCCCCGGCGCTGTTCGTGGCGACAAGGGTAACGGTGGTCAGTCCCGCATCGGAGGCGTCGGGCGTTCCCGAGAGGGTGTGGGTATCACCCTCGGAAGAGAGGCTCAACCACGAGGGAGCGGAGCTTTCGAACGAAACGGTGACGGGCAGGCCTTCGGGATCGTCGAGCCCGACGTCATAGCTGTAGGGCTCGCCGATGACCGCCGAAGTGCGGGGGCTCGTCGTCACGACCGGTGGCTTCGTCGGAAGCGTATCGCGGTGGCTTGTCAAAGTCAGGCTGCTCATCTCCGGCTGGATGTTCGCCTGCCATGTGGTGTCGAGCCGCAAGTGGGCCATTCCAATGGCGCGGGCGTTTTCCAGAACCAGGGCGGAGTCCAAGGCTGCTCCGGCACCACTGTTGAGGGATTCCAGGTCAACGCTGCTCCATGTAAAGTTCTCAAGGTTCCAGGCACCGGGCACGGGCGTGACATCGCTGAATCCCCCGGAAGTGGTTTGTATGCCCTGATTGGATACAGCCCACCGCATGCCACTGCCGTCGTCATAGCCCACGAGGGCGCGGACAATGGGATGGTTGTTGTTGTGCCGGTGGATGCCAGTGGTCGAGAGGGTCGCGTCGGTGATGTTTTCGCGCTGCGGAAAGGTGTAGTAGTGGGCGCTCGATTGGATGGAAGCAGTGCCCTGGTGGTAACCGCGGGAGGTCAGCACACTGGTGGAGGTCAAACGGATGCCCTGATTTATCCAGCGCCGGCTCGGTTTACCGGCCGCGTCGGAGTCGGAGGCGAATCCCCACACGGAACCGGGAAAGTCGGTGAAATCGTCGTCCAACAAGGTGCCTCCCAAGCCTCCATCGTAGACGGTGAGGAGCCAGGTCTGGCTTTTTGTGTGACCGTTGGCCTCGGCGAGCAGGGTGACCCAATAGGTCCCCGGCGAGGCGGGGCTTCCGGCCAGGGTGGCGGTGCCGTTGCCGTGGTCGGTCAGGGCAAGGCCGTCGGGAGCACCGCTCACCCCGACGAAATTGGTCGCGCTCCCCGTCGACACCGAAGCGGTGTAGGCGAAAGGCCAGTCAAGGACCGCATCGGCGGGCGGGGTGGAATCAAAGCTCGGCAGGAGCATGGGATCGTCCTCCGTGACGAAGACCCTCACCTCCGTGGAATCCGTTCCGCCAAGGCTGTCCGTTACGGTGAGGCCAAGGTTGTAGGCCCCCTCCGGGAGGTTCAGCGATGCTGTCGGCTCACGGGAAAGAACACGGCCTTCGTCGAGGTCCGTCCATGTCCATGAGTTGATGTATCCATCGAGTGAGAACGAGCGGGCACCGTCCAAAAGAACTGGGCTCGCCGGATCCTGGACCTCGGCCGCATCGGCAAGCGCGCGGATTTCCGCCGCCTCTCCCTGCACAAGGGTGAACCATCCGTTGGTTCCGTCATTCGGGCCGAGGCGATTCTCCTGCACGGGATTCACAAGGTGCACCTTGTTCACGCCCTGATGGGGCGAGGGGCCGGTGAAGCCGCCCCAGACGAAGTTGGCCGATTGAAGGGTGTCCATTGTGCGCGCGTCAACCGTCCGCGCCTGCCCCCCGGCGACCCGCGTGGAGTAGAGCCGGGTGCGGAAGTCCGGGCTGTAGACGAGGAGATAGCTGCCGCCCGTGTAGAGAGGATCGTCATCTTCGAAAGGATCGAAGGCCACTTCCCCATGGCGTGGAATACTGAAACTCGGCGCGGTGTTCGCCGGGAGGTAGAAGCCGAAGAAGGCGCGGCCGGAAATGTAGAGCCGTCCCGCTTCATCGGCGGCGAGACCGCCTCCCTGCATGTGAATTGTATTGTCGGAGGTGCCGTGGCCAGATCCGGTGAGGCGGTTGGTGAAACCAAGGCTGCGCAACCAGACCACGGAATCGGTCCGCAGTTCGTATACGCTGACGGAGAGTTTGGGCACCGTGCCGGTATCGAAAAAGACATCGAAATAGCCGTCGCTGGCCGTCCAGGGAGCGCTTTTGCTCAGATCCTCGCCGTCCCACCGGAGGGGCGAGTTGCCGCCGTCGGCTTCCGACCCGACATACAGCTTTCCGTCCCGTCCGATCACCACGCGGTAGGAGCGTGTGTCGGCCATGTTGTTGGTAAAGGTTTTGGGCATGTCCAGGAGGTACTGGTACCAGCCGGTCACCGTTCCTTCGTCCGCTTCCATGGCGTCGATTTCTTCCTGGGTGTAGAGATTGGAGGGATCGGTGGAAAACGGGTAATTGATATAGCGCTGATTGGGGATGCGGGCTTCCTGGTCGATCCAGACCGAGCTTTGCCAATTGTGCAGCCTCCACTTCATCTCCGCGCCGGGTTGACCGTAGTTGTAGGGCACGCCGTGCGTGAAGGGGACGTCCACCGGCGTGTTGACGGTACCTGCATATCCGCGACTGTAAGGACCGTTGTAGGTCCAGATATTGTACCACCCGGTGTAGACCACCGTCTGCGTGCGGCTGTCCACGGCCACATCGAGCAAGTTGCCCGACACCCCAAAAGAGCTGATCGCGTCGCCATCCGGTGCAAACACATGCACCGTTCCTTCTCCGGGAGAGTTGTCATTGACATGGGAAGGAACCACGACCGCGCTGTGCCCGTCGTCTCCGGCGTCGACCCGCCACACTGTGCTCCCGGCTAGTTCTGTCCAAAGAAGCTCATCCGCGGTGCCATTCAGCTTCATAAATCCGAAAGTGCCGGCGGCCACATACAGGTTATCATCCCGGTCGGTGGCGAGATCGTGGACGACGTCCGCCAACCGCGTCACGGAGAGGATCTGCCGGCCGTCCGGACTGAGGCGGACGATCGCCCCGTTACCGCCCACGCCGATGACATGGGTGGCGAGCGCGGCCAGCTCGGCGTTTGCCAGGTTCGCCGCGAGGACGATCGTGCCGTCCGCCTGAATGACCGATCCCGTCACCCGCGAGCTGCTCCCGGAGCCTCCCAGATAGGAGGAGGCATCGATGTCAAACTGTGCGCTGAGGGATGCGGATCCGGCAAGGAAGCTTAGGAACGCGAGGAAGAAAACGCTTCTCAAGCGAAAGGAAGGGTACGGATTCATGCGGGGGGTGTTACTGACGGATGAGAAATAGCCTGCGATGCACGCCGCAGACGGGTGCATCGAGTCGCCGCGAAGGCGGAGGTCCGAAGCAGGACGTCCGCTAATATGCCCGAAGAAACCCTTCCGGTCTACCCCCTATTGGGCCGAACATTTTGCTTTTTGCGCCAAAACGCTCGACAGCAGGGCTGCCCTCGCGGAAAGCGGCAGTCCCGTTGAGACGGGACAGCTTTTTCCAGCCGCAGCCTGCGGCGGCGTTACCGACCCTGAGAAATCTTCCTTTTGTTGTCGGCACGGGGGTTGTTGACACGCCCGTATGCTACCATTTTGCTAACGTCATGAAAGCATTACATATCCGGGGGCTGGATGAAGCTGTGGTGGAAGGCTTGAAGCGGCGGGCACGGCGGCATCGGCGATCCCTGCAGAAGGAGTTGGAGGTTGTCTTGACCGATGCGGCGCAAATGGTGCCGGAGAACTCGGACGGGCATATCAGCCTGAAATCCCTGCTGTGGACAGTGTCGACGGGGCGGAGTGGTAGCCATTGGTCACGGGAGGAAATCTACGGGGATGACGGCCGACAACCGATACTTTGTTCGCAAATGCCTTGCCCTCCTGACGGAGGACGGGGAAACAGCGTCCTGCCTCGCCGATCTCGTGGACCAGCATGCTCTGCGGGGAAAGCGTATCCATGATGCGAATATCGTGGCCACCATGCGCCAAAACGGCCTGCGCCGTCTGAAGACCTTCAATCCGAATGATTTTCGCCCCTTTGCCGACGTGCTGCTCCTGGAATAGGCCCCCCCCACCGTGACACAGACATTCCTGTCTGTGGTCCCACCCCCCAAACGTGACACGGACATTCCTGTCTGTGGTCCAGCCCAATTGAGGCACAGACAGGAATGTCCGTGTCACGGTGTATACCACGCTATACGCTTCCACCACGCGCCGCAAGTCAACCTTGGCGCAAAAACCAAAATATTACGCCCACTGGAGGGTAGACCATCAGGGTCATTGCTGTATAAAATCGCCTCCGTTGTGACACCACCCCTCATCAGCAGGGGCGGTCCGGTCATCCTAACCCCAATAATAATTGTTCACGCAGCTAAAAGCCAGACTACCATGAAAAAACTCCCTCTCTTCGTTTCCCTTTCCTGCTTGGTCGTCGGCGCGACCGCCGTGCAGGGCCAGGTTGTACCCTTGACGGACAACAACTTCCTTCACGTTCTCAACGGCGGTTCTTTTGACGCCGCCACCGGACAATACACCCGCGGCGGCACGGATACCCGCCAGGGTGTGGTGGGCAGCTTTGCCCCCGTCGCCCTCAACAATATAGGGGATGCCGTTCAGCTCAATTTCACTTGGAGCGGCGGCGGCAACCAGGGGCAGGCACAGCAGGTGCAATTTGGCTTCTTTAACGGAACCGCTGTTACCGGAGACAACCAAACCTCCGCCACCGACGGGTGGGAAGGTTATTTTCAGGCTTTCGGGACCTCCAGCGCTAATGTCGATGTTCAATTGGGCGCTTACCGCCAGGGTGAGGGGACTACGCCCCTGTTTGCCCGGACAAGCGGTAATCCCCCCTTCTCCGTTGATGGGCAGGGAGGCAACATAGGCGCTGGTGCACCCCGTCCCTCGATCAATCAATCCGCCATAACCGATGTCTCCATGACGCTTGCACGTATCTCCGACACGCAACTTCAGTTGACGACCGTTTTCGATACGCCCCGTTCGGACGGCACCAATAGCGGCACCGCCGCTGGCGGGGTAGCTTGGTCACTCTCCGTGACCGACAATGTGGCCACATTGACGTCGACCTACACCAGCGGACCGTCCACGATCTCCGGTGTGGGCCTGGCCAGCTCAACCCAGAATTTCACCGTGGAAGTGATCCCCGAGCCCTCGACCTACGCGATTCTTTTCGGACTGGGCGCAGCATTGTTCGTTCTCTACCGCCGCCGCGCGCGCCGCTGAGGCTGACCGACCCGGTTAGCTTATTTTTTTTCCAAAAGCGGGGTCCTCTTCCGGACTCCGCCTTTTTTGTGGGCGCGCGAGAACTCGCGGCGCTTCCGCTGCCCCCCTCCGGGCATAAGGCCAATGGCGCGGATAAGCTACTGGCTTACAGGAGTGCGGCTTTAGACCGCATAATACCGTTGGCACGCTCTTCGATTACGGGCTTAACCCGAGACCATTAGGGTATAATGCTGCTACGCCTCCAGGCCGCGGAGCCGTCCGTAGCCTCGGGCACTCTGTCCGCTGCGTTTCCACGCCGCCGAATGACCGGCCCTCGGCTCGGCAATATGACGACGACACGAACCTCCGAGCCGGGAGCCTCCTTTTGGAGGGGAAACCCCGGGCTAAAATCCGCCACTTTGGCGCAAAAACCAAAAATTCCCGCCCATTTAAGGGTAGATTTCCACCGCCGTCCCTGCGTATGCTGTCGGGCCTACTTCAAAACAACCTATCAACCCTCAAATCAAAGAAACCAATATGAATCTATCCAAATGGATCTGCTTAACCCCCGCCGCCGTGCTGCTCTCTCTCACACCCTTGGGCGCGACGGTCCTCGTCATCGATGAGGATTTTACGACGAACACAACTGGTAACTGGAGCTTTACCGGCGAGTCCACTCTAGACGGGGGTGAATATGGAAACCTAGATTATCGTGCGGCGACGAGTGGGGATGACTGGGGTTTCGGGCCTCACGATGGCGCGATGCGGTGGAGACCAGAACATACCGGAATCAGTTCGGATCAAGCCACCTTGATCTACCAAATTTCCGGAGTTACAGAAAACGCGAGTGGCTACACTCTTGAAACAACGGGAATACATGCGGGTAATCAATTCACGGATATTTACCTCGCCATCCGATACGAGGACGGTTCCTCCCAATGGGCCGTGAGCGACCAGAGTATTCGAACGAGTTCTGGCAACAGCGCACCGGTGCCGGGAAGCTGGGATCTTTCCACACTCACCTTCTCATCCCTCGACTATACAAATCTTGTTGCCGGTGGCGGAAGCAGCGTCTCCTCTTCCACTGTCTTGGAAAATGTATCCGGAATCGGCATATTCAGCATATTCGAAGATCGAAACTGGATGGCTGATAACGGCACCTATGTCGACTCGTTCACCGTCATCCCCGAGCCCCGCATCTACGCCGCGATTCTTGGTTTGACGGCCCTGGGTTTGATCCTCTGGCGCCGTCGCGGATAAACGGTCCAGCGATTTTGTGATCCCCTATGAATGCCCGCCCCTCTCTTTTGGGGTGGGCATTCTCTTTTTTCCAGCCTAAGACAACCCCATGCCCCATCCGACTTCCCCTCTCTATCCGAACCTTTACCGTTTTTCCCGGCCGACCCTTTTCCGCGCTGCCGAGGCGGCGGCCGACCCGGAAAGCGCCGACCACGCGGAACTCGCCCGGCCCCTCGCCCATCTGCGCGAAGAGGCGGAAAGCGCGGCGGGTTTTGCCCCGGTCTCGGTCACCGACAAGGCCGCCCCGCCTCCCTCCGGCGACCCGAAGGACTACCAGTCGATCGCCACCTATGTTTGGCCCGATCCCAAACGCGCGGACGGGCTGCCCTGGATCGAAATCGACGGCAAACGGAATCCCGAGTGCGACAACTACGATCAGGAGCCCCTGCACCGCCTCTCCAACGCCGTTACGACCCTTGCCCTCTCCGCCTTCCTCTTCCGCAACCGGGAGCACGGAGGCCACGCCGCCCGCCTCCTCCACCACTGGTACCTCGATCCGGAAACGGGCATGAACCCGAACCTGAACTTCGGCCAGCACGTCCCCGGCCAGTGCCACGGCCGCCCCTGGGGCATCATCGAGTCGGCCCTCTTCATTCCGCCCATGCTCGAATCGGCCGAACTGCTGGAGTGGACCGGCGATCTGCCGAAGGTCGATGCCGACGCGCTGCGCGGCTTTTTTGCGCGCCTGCTCGACTGGCTGCAAAGCCATCCCTACCCCCTCTACATCACCACCTTCCACAACAACCACGGCGTCTATTTCGACCAACTGGTCGCGCGCATCGCCCTCTACGTGGGGCAGCCCGCCGTCGCCCGCGCGGTCCTCACGCGGGTCCCCCACAAAATCCGCGAGCAGATCGAGGCGGACGGTTCCCAGCCGCGCGAACTGCGCCGGGCCAACGCGCTCATCTACACGACCATGAACCTCCGCGGTTTCCTGCAGCTTGCCGACATGTCCGCCCGCCTCGGAATCGATCTTCACGCCTACCGCAGCCCCGACGGCCGCTCCATTCGGGCCGGGGTGGATTTTCTGCGCGATCTCGCCACCGGTGAGCGAGACGTCAGCTACAAGGAACACGCCCACTGGCAGCCGCATACGGCCGCGCTCCTGGCCATGGCCGGTTACAGCTTCCGCGACCCGGTCCTCCTCGAAACCGCCGCCACCATCGACCCCGACCTTCCCGCCCACCGCGTCCACCTCACCCACTCCGCCACACCATGACCGCTTTGACTCCCCCTGAAACCCACGACGTCCGTGCCTTCGGGGCCTTGGGCGATGGACACCGCGTCAACACCACCGAAATTCAGGCGGCCATCGATGCCTGCGCGGAATCCGGCGGGGGCACCGTCCTCATCGCGGGCGGCGTCTTTCTCACCGGCACCCTTTTCCTTAGGAGCCGCGTGCACCTGCGCGTCGCCTCCGGGGCGGTCCTGCGGGGCAGCTCCGACTTTCGCGACTACGCCGAAGGCTGTGGCAAAAACATGTACCGCGGCGAACCGGAAATGGACCGCTGCCTGCTTTTCGCCCGCGACGCGGAGCAGATTTCCTTCTCGGGCGACGGCGTGATCGACGGCAACGGGGCCGCCTTCCCCAACGCCGACGATCCGGAGCGCAACCGTCCCATGCTCCTCCGCCTCATCGAATGCCGCGACCTCCGCCTCCGCGACCTCACCCTGCGCGACCCCGCCGGCTGGACGTCGGCCTGGCTCTACTGCCGCCACATCACCGTCGACGGCATCCGCATCCACAGCCGGGTGAATGACAACGGCGACGGCCTCGACTTCGACGGGTGCGAGGACGTTCGCGTCGCCAACAGCTCCTTCGATACAAGCGATGACTGCATCTGCCTGCAAACCTCCCGCGTGGACCGCCCCTGCCGGGACATCGTCGTCACGAATTGCACCTTCTGCAGCAAATGGGCCGGGCTGCGCATCGGCCTCCTCTCGCGCGGCGACTTCGACGGCCTCTGCGTGTCCAACTGCACCTTCCGCGACATCGGCGACGCCGGACTGAAGATCCAGGTCTGCGAGGGCGCGGACATGCGCAACATGACCTTCTCGAATCTCGTCATGCGGCGGGTTCCCCGCCCGGTCTTCATGACCCTCGGGCGGCAGCGCTGCTGTGTGGACGCGCCGGAGGGGCTGCCCCCGATCGGCCGGCTGCGGCGAATGCGCTTTGAAAACCTCCTCATCGATAACACCGCCGGTGGTCCCGACAGCCACCTCGTCCTCACGGGCGTTCCCGGCGGCCTCATCGAAGACGTGTCCCTCTCCGGCATCCGGCTGTGGAGCGCCGGCGGAGTCGCGGAGGTCGACGTGCAAACGGGCGGCATTCCCGAACTGATCCCGGAAAACCTCGGCGGGCATTGGCCCGAGTATTACTGCTTCAAGCAGGTTCTCCCCGCGAGCGGACTCTATGCCCGCCACATCCGCAACTTCAGCCTGCGCGACCTCGACCTCCGCACCGAAGCACTCGACGCACGCGCCACTGTGGTGTTGGAGGACGTCACTTCGACTCAAGAGGAGGCCCGGCAATGAAGCCTGAGGGGGCCGCACGCATCTTGCGCGCAGCAATGCTTTTACGCTGGAAGCATGGGCTCCATCAAAGCGGTTCGGAATAGAAATTTTGTCACTTGAATCCATGTCGAATTTCCGCAGGCTTATGGCATGAGTGCGATCACAGAATTAAAGACCCTATCCGTCCCTGAAAGACTCCAGTTGGTCGAGGATCTTTGGGACTCGATCGCAGCGGACCAGATGGCGCTGCCAGATTATCCGCAAGTTGTTGAGGAATTCAGGCTTCGACGCGTGCGGTTCGAAAGAAACCCTACCTCTGCGCTTTCGTGGAAACAGGTAAAGGGAAGAATTCGGGCTGGTCATGGCTAGGGCCGTGATCTTTCTCCCGGAGGTTGAATCCGATATTGGTGAAGCCTACTGGTGGTATGAGGAAAAGGATACGTTTTCCATACGACACGGAACCCAAGCAAACTTTTCGAACGAGCAAGAATTCCGAACCAGGCGACCGAGGAAAACGGTTTGGGCTCCGCCTGATTCGTGCCTCATCTTGTCGATGCAATGCTTTCCCGCTGGAAGCTTGAGCCCCATCATTCCCGCCGATCTCCCGCACTCGATTCTCCATGCGCCCACGCCATGAAAACGAAGCCCAACATCCTCATCATCCAGACGGACGACCAGCGATTCGACACCCTCTCCGCCCTCGGTAACAAAGAAATCGCCACGCCCAACCTCGACCGCCTCGTGCGCGGCGGCACCGCCTTCACCCACGCCCACAACCTCGGTGCCGACCACGTCGCCGTCTGCATCCCCAGCCGGGCCATGATGCTGACCGGCCGCACCCTCTCCTCCCTGGAAGACCGGGGCGAGCGCATTCCCCCCGAACACACCGCTCTGCCCGAATGGTTCCGCGCCCGCGGCTACACCACCGCCCACATCGGCAAATGGCATCAGGACCGAGCCGCCCACGCCCGCTGCTTTTCCACCGGTGCCCGCATCTTCGGCTTCAAGGAAAAGGAAGGCTGGTATGAGGCCTGCAACGGCCACTGGCACATCCCTGTGCACGACTACGATCCCCAGGGCCGATACGATCCGAACGGCGGCTTCCACGACCCGCCCCTCGCGCCCTTCACCGCCCCCTTCGAAACCTGCAAGGAGGGCGGACGCCACTCGGCCGAGGTCTTCACCGATGCGGCGGTCGACTTTCTCCGCGACTACCCGGCTTCAAACGAAGGCCGCGGCGGCAAACCCTTCCTCCTCTACCTCGCCCACATCGCCCCCCACGATCCCCGCCAATACCCCAGCCGCTTCCGCGAGCACTACAACGCCGGCACGGTGACCCTCCCGCCGAACTTCGCCATCCAGCATCACTTCGACAACGGCGAACTGCTCGTGCGCGACGAACTCCTCGAAGCCCACCCCCGCCAACCGGAACGCATTCGCCAGCACCTCGCCGACTACTACGCCCTCATTGCCTATGTCGACGAACAGGTCGGCCGCGTCCTCGACGCCCTCGATGAAAGCGGCCAAGCCGACAACACCCTCGTCGTCTTCTTTGCCGACCACGGCCTAGCCGTTGGCCAACACGGCCTCATGGGCAAGCAGAACCTCTACGACCACAGCCTCCGCGTGCCGCTCATCTTTCGCGGCCCCGGCGTGCCGGAAAATCAAAGGGCCGCCACCCTCTGCGCCCTGTCCGACGTCTTCCCCACCCTCTGCGAACTCGCCGGAGCGGATACGCCCGGGACCGTCGAAGGCCACAGCCTCGTTCCCGCCATGCGCGACCCTTCCGTGTCCATCCGCGACGTCCTCCATTTTGCCTACAGGGACGTGCAGCGGGCCGTTCGCCGGGATGGCTTCAAGCGGATCGATTACCACGTCGCAGGTGTCCGCACGACGCAGCTCTTCAACCTCGAACAGGACCCCTACGAAACCCGCAACCTTGCCGACGATCCCGCCCACCGCGAAACCCTCGATAATCTCGGGCAACAAATGAAACTCCCCCACTCCAACACCCCTTAAACCCATGACAAAACTCCTCAGCAAACCTGAATACGAACGCGCGACCGCGGCCACCCGCGACGAACGCATGGCCTGGTGGCGGGAAGCCCGCTTCGGGATGTTCGTCCACTTCGGCCTCTACGCCCTCCTCGCACGGAATGAATGGGCCATGGCACTGGAAAACTGGAACGTCGGGGATTACGAAAAGCTCGCCGACCAGTTCAAGCCCAGGCCCGGCGCCCCCCGCGAGTGGGCTGCCCTCGCGAAAAAAGCGGGCATGAAGTACATGGTCCTCACAACCCGGCACCACGAGGGCTTCAGCCTGTGGGACTCCAAGACCAATCCCTACAACTCCGTCAATTTCGGACCTACACGCGACATCGTGAAGGAATTTGTGGATGCCTGCCGGGAATATGATCTCAAGATCGGGTTTTACTCCTCGCTCATGGACTGGCATCACCCCGACGGCTGGCGGTGCGCCTTTGATTCACAGGCGCGCGCCCGCTTCGTCGCTTATATCCAGAGCTTGAACGAGGAGCTGCTCACACAATACGGAAAAATCGACATTTTGTGGTACGATGTCCCGCGTCCCATGGAAAACCACGAAGGATGGAATTCGCTCGAACGGAATCAAAAGCTGCGGGAACTCCAGCCGCACATTCTCATCAACAACCGGAGCAAGCTGGACGAAGACTTTGGCACCCCGGAGGAGCACATGACGGCCACAGACCGGGACTGGGAGGCCTGCATGACCTTCAACGGCCTCAGTTGGGGATACATGGATTCGGAGCAGGTCCTCCCTTACAGCTACAACGCCCAGCGTCTTATCCGGATGCTCAACACCGCCACCGCCGGGGGTGGCAACCTGCTCCTCAATATCGGACCTACGCCGGAGGGAGACGTGCCCCCGGAAGCCGTCGAACCCCTCACCACCGTGGGCAATTGGCTCCGCGAAAACGGGAAGGCGGTTTACAAAAAAAAACAAAAAACCAAAAGCCCCTTCCACCATGGCCTCTGCGGTGCCTCCTTTGAAGGCAACAAGGTCTACTTGTGGAACTGGGTCTGGCCGCGGAACGGGGAAATGTTCATCGGCGGCTTCAAAACAAAGGTGTTGAGCGCCTCTCTCGTAAAGGACGGAAGCCCCGTTGATTTTGAACAGCAGGGCCATCGCATCCGGCTGAAAAATCTGCCTGAAAAGAGTCCGGACACGCATGCCGGTATCGCCGTTTTCGTACTCGTCTTCGAGGAGGAACCTGTGTACCGATTCGTCTCGGATTACCCGCAGTTTCATCAAGGGGAGGTTTTCTGAGGCCGCGGGCATCGGATCCAGACGTAGCCGGGGTGCTTTCCTGTCCGCCGCGTGTTCTCCGTAATGCGCGCGCGAAGGAGGGAGGCTCGAAGAGCGTAGAAGGAAGCCCCCGGTTGTTGGTGGACATCGTGGGTGCCGAACGGCAGCAGGGCTGGCGAACATCGGCACTGCTCGCCTGGAGGCGAAGGTGTGCGAAGTCCGATCATTACTTCTTCGTCAATGACGCCCCGCGCACTCTCGCCTTGATCGACTGCTTTGATGCGGAATACACGAGCGGTATCGATGTGCTTTCCTGCGAAAAGATGACCCTGAAGGGCACGGTCAGTTGTGAGGTCCCCATGCGCGCCGCATGCTGGCTGCGGTTCGAACGGTAGGTCCAGCGCAATTCCTGTTCATCTTGACAACGGCAGAAAAGTAGGTTTTATCCTACTTCATGCTTACCAAAGTATCAAGCAAAGGGCAAATGGTCATCCCCAAGTCGCTGCGGACCATGGCGCGGATCGCCCCCGGTGATGAATTGGAGGTGGGGTATTCGGGGGGCATGATCGTGCTGCGGAAGCCGGAGCCCCTGGACACCGCGCGGATTCGGCGTTTGATGAAGGAGGGCCGGAAGCTGCCCCAGTATGCGGATGAGCATGAGCACGCCGTGGATGCCGCCATCGGGCGCGTGCGTCGGCGTGCCTCCCGGGGATGAGGGTGGTTTTCGACACGAATGTCGTGGTAAGTGCCTGTTTTTGGCGGGGGCCTCCTTTCGAGTGCCTCGCGGCATGGGCCACCGCTCGCGTGCGTGCCGCGATCAGCCCTCCGCTTTTGACCGAATACGAGGAGACATTTGAGGAGTTGCTTTCCGTTTACGGCGATCGCTTGCATGTTGACTGGGTCGCTTTGCTCCGCGCGAGTGGAGAAATGGTATTTCCGGTCGAGCGGGCCACAGGTGCGACACCTGACCCCTTCGATGAAATGGTCCTCGAGTGCGCGCTCGCGGCGCAGGCCGATGCCATTGTGAGCGGGGACAAAAAGCATCTGCTCCCGCTGGGAGCGTATCGGGGCATTCCCATCCTCGCGCCAGTCGAGTTTCTGCGGCGCATCAATTGAAAATCTCCCGGAACATTATGAACACGCCATCCTCCTCCCGCCCCAGGCTCTCCCCGCAACCGCCCCGCTTTGCGGCGGTGCTGGACGCCCACTACCGGCCCATCCTCGAACGCTATCGGGAGCACCCGGCGATGCACATCATGACACGCCTGCCCCGCTTCCGCCACCCGATTGCAAAATCCGGCAAATACGGAGCGCGCTCTGGCTATACAGTTAGGCTCAGCGCCTCCGCCGGTCGTCGTCGGTCTTCACTCCGCCTTCGATCGTCGACCCCTGAAAGTTGGCGTAAGCCAGAGCCGCGGCGATTACGCCCGCAAAGATGAAACCGTTGGTGAACGCCAGGACGGCAAGGATCGCTCCCGTCGCCGCGCCCGTCCACCGTACAAGTTGACCATAGGAGGGGCCGAGGATGTCCCGCAGGATCTGACCGCCATCGAGCGGGAGATCGGCAGCAGGTTCAGCACGTTCGAGACGATGTTTACAAAGAGCCCGATGGCCACCGCCTGCCGCAGCAGCGTCTGGTGGTGCGGGACAGCGCCCGCCGCGACATACAGCAGCGCCGCCAGCGCAAACCCCGCCAGCGGCCCCGCAAAGCTCACGAAGATGTGCTGTGGGCGCGTGAACCGCGTTCCCGGCAGAGAACACAATCCGCCGGTCCCGAGGAGCATGATTTCGGGGCGCGCCCGGTAGTGCCTCCCGGCAAAGGCATGACCCAGCTCATGAACCAGGATCGAAACAAAGATCACTCCGATGGCGACAAGAACTCGGGTCCAGTCATCCGGATCGCGCGCATAGAAACCGCCGCCCAGAAAAAACGCCAGCAGCCAAAAGCTCCAATGCACCCGCACCGGAAACCCGAAAAGGGAGAACTCGATCATCTTTTCCTCGAATTCGTGGTAGATAGTCCCAGTAAGCCGTCGCGATTCGGCGAGGACGTCCATCCAACCGATGAAACGTTGCGCATCCAACACTGCCGCTTTCGCGAGGCAAGGGTAGACCGGTTCATCGAATGCATCCGCCCGCTGGAAAGTGAATGCCGGGAACAGAGACCGGTGCAGAAACGGTCGAGAGAGGAGAACTCATCCGTCAAATCCACGTTCCTGTCCCGCTCCCGGCAAGCAAATTGCCACGGGCGTGTGCGGCGTCGCTGTGCGGCAGCGGGGGTTCGCGGAATCCCCGCCGTC
>JAFIGH010000151.1 GCA_020831525.1 Opitutales bacterium | reverse complement strand
CGACCGCGCCAGCAACACCTCGAATTGATATAGTTATTTTCTGACAGGCCCTTAGCCACCGCAAATCATCCGCGGTTTCATTCCCTGTGGTTTCCCGGGCGTCCGGGATGTTGGCTCCTGTACAAACGAGTGCGGTTGGCGGGCGGCTTGGCGGGAGCCGGAGCGGCGAAGGCCCGGAGATTTGACTGGAAAGCAGAGGCGGGATGGCCGACAGTGCGGGGATGATTGCCGCCGCCATCTTTATTGTGGCTGTTTTGGGCGCGAACCTCACCGCGACCCTTTTTATCCCGTTTCCGGTTTTCGGGCAGGTGGCGGTGGGCACGCTTGTCTTCGGGATCACCTTCACGCAGCGCGACCGCATGCACCACCGCGGGCGCGGCTTTGTCTACACGGTGATTGCGGTTGCGGCGGCGGTGAACTTCATCATGATGGTTTCGCTCCAGCTCTGGTGGGGCGCGCCGTTTCAGGAGTGGATGGCGGCGCGCGGCTGGCTGTGGATGGCGGAGGCGCTCGGCTATCTGGAGATGAGCGGCTGGCGGGTGCTGCTCGCCTCGTTTCTCGCCATCCTTTTTGCCGAGACGGTGAACACGGAGGTTTACCAGAAGTTCCGCGACCGCAGCTGGATGGGGCGGGTGTCGCGCTCCAACGGGGTCGCCATCCCGGTGGATTCGGTGATCTTCAACCTCATCGCCTTCGCCGGTGTGTTTGCAATGGTGGAGTGGGTGTCGATTGTTTTCGGCGAGATTGTGACAAAGTTTGCCGTGGGCATGGCCTATGCGCTCCTCCGTCCGCGCCGCGAGGTGTTGGTGCCGCCGCCCGCGCCCGTGGAGAGCAAGGCGTTGCTGCGCGGCTGACGCTGCGGGCTTGTCCTTGTCATCGGCGGCGTGGTGCTCTTCGCTGACCGGCCATGAGGATGCACCAAAGCCGTTTCCGCATTTCGACAAAGGGCAAAGGCCCGGTGGAGCTGACCGGCCGCGTCGCGGACTGCCTGCGTGAATCGGGTGTGCGCGACGGGCTGGTGCATGTGTTTTGCCGCCACACGAGCTGCAGCCTTGTGCTCATGGAAAACGCCGACCCGAGCGCGTGGCGCGATCTCGCGCGCTGGCTGGACCGCCTCGTACCGGAAGACGACCCCGACTTCGTGCACACCCTCGAGGGACCGGACGACATGCCCAGCCACATCAAAATGGCCCTGACGCGCTCCGGAGAGACGGTCCCCGCCGCCGCCGGCAGCCTCCTCCTCGGCACATGGCAGGGCATCTTTCTTTGGGAGCACCGCGCCAGTCCACACACGCGCGAGATCGTTGTCACCGTGCAGGGGACGGGTGGATGACTGAACTTGTCATCGTTGTCCGGCACTTTGCGCTTTCGCTCGCGGGATTCTTCGTGAGATAGTGCGCCCCTGATGTTGGAGAGGAAGGACAGTCGGTATCGGCGCGTTTGGCAGTGGCTCTTTGTGCTCCTTGCCCTGGGGCTCGCCGGTTGCCCGGAGACGGAGCGGCTTGTCGACGAAACGGATGAACGTGCCTACCGCCGGGGCAAGAGCCTTGTGCGCGAGGGTCGGCACAACGAGGCGCTCTCCGCCTTTCTCAGCGTGATCGAGAACCGCCGCGTCGCCCCGGAATCTCATTTGGAGGCGGGTTTGATCTACCTGCACGAAGTGAGCGATCCCTTGGCCGCCATCTTCCATTTCCGGAAATACCTCGAATACATGCCCAACTCCGACCAGTCGGAACTTGTGCGCGAGCGCATCCTCACTGCCCAGCGGGAGTACGCCCGGCAGCTGCCGGGCGCGACCTTTGCCTCGGCGACGGAGCGGCTCGACCTTGCCGACAAGGTGCGTCAGTTGCAGGAAGCCAACAACGAACTGCGCCAGGATCTGGCGAACGCCCGCGGGCGCGCGCAGACGGCGGAGCGCGAATTGGCACGGGTCGCCGCCGCGCTTGAAGAGGCGCGCCGCGCCGCCGAAGAGGGGCGCGAGGTCGCTCCGATTTTCATTCAGCCCCCGCCCGCGCAGCGCGAGACGGCGGAACGGGAGCGGCGCGGGCAGGCGGCGGAGACCGCGCCGGAGGAATCTGCGCCGTCCACCTACGTCGTGCGGCCGGGCGACACGCTCAGCCGGATTTCGCAGCGAGTTTACGGCACACCCGGGCGGTGGACGGAGATCTTCGAGGCCAACCGCGACCGGCTCCCCAGCCCGAACGCCCTGCAGGTGGGGCAGGAACTGGTCATTCCGTAGCGGGTGCGGTCACGCCGGTTTGCCCGCGCGCAGCTTTTCTTTGGCGCGGTCGCGTTCTTCTTCGAGGCGCTTGCGCTCATTCATGAGCTGCTCCTTGAGCTGGACGACGCTTTCGGCGTCGTGCTGGCGCTTGTAGGCGGCGAGCTTGCTTTGCAGGAAAACCTCGCGCTCGGCGATCTTCGCGGCATACTTGCGGTCGATTTCCGCAAGGGCCTGTTTCTGTTCTTCGGTGACGGCGGGACGGTCCTGCGGATCATCCCCTTGCAGGCGCTCCATGGCGAGTTCGTAGGCGCTTTTCATGATGGTGTGTTCCAGTGTGGATGGACGGGGCGCGGATGAGCCGTTCCTCAATAGGGGAGCGGATGCGCTTTGCAGAGTTCGAGGGCGGTGGCGCGTGCGGCGGCGATCGCGTTCTCGTCTTCCGGTGCGTTGAGGACGGTGTCGATGGCGGCGGCGATCTTGCGGAAGTCGTCTTCATTCATGCCGCGCGAGGTGCAGGCGGGGCTGCCGAGGCGCAGACCGCTGGTCTGGAAGGGGCTGCGCGTCTCGCCGGGCACGCTGTTGCGGTTCGTTGTGATGTTGGCGCGGTCGAGGACGATCTGGGCGGCCTTGCCCGTGAGGTCCGGGTGGCTCTTGCGCAGGTCGACGAGAATGAGGTGGTTGTCCGTGCCGCCGCTGGAGAGCTTGTAGCCTTTTTCGACGAAGGCCTCGCCCATGGCGCGGGCGTTCGCCTTGACCTGCTCTTGGTAGGTGCGGAACTCCGGCTTCGACGCTTCGAGGAAGCAGACCGCCTTGGCCGCGATGACATGCATGAGGGGACCGCCCTGGCCGCCGGGGAAAATCGCGCTGTTGAGTTTCTTGGCGTACTTCTCCTTGGCGAGGATAAGGCCGCCGCGCGGTCCGCGCAGCGTCTTGTGCGTCGTGGTCGTAACGAAATCGCAGTGCGGCACCGGGCTGGGGTGGACCCCGGCGGCGACAAGCCCGGCGATGTGCGCGATGTCGGCGAGGATGTAAGCCCCGACGCCGCGGGCGATCTCCGCCATGCGCGCGAAGTCGATCTCGCGGGGATAGGCGGAGGCCCCGACGGTGATCATCTTCGGGCGCTCGCGTTCCGCCTGCTCGGCGAGGGCGTCGTAGTCAATGCGGCCGGACTCCGGATCGACCCCGTAGTGCGCCACTTTGTAGAGCTTGCCCGAGAAATTGACGGAAGCGCCGTGGGTGAGGTGGCCGCCGTCGGCAAGATTCATCGTGAGGATTTTGTCGCCCGGCTCGAGGACCGCCGTGTAGACGCCGAAGTTGGCCTGGCTGCCCGCGTGGGGCTGGACATTGGCGAACTCCGCGCCGAAGAGGGACTTCGCCCGCTCGATGGCGAGCGTCTCGGCTTGGTCGACGAATTCACAGCCCCCGTAGTAGCGCTTGCCGGGGTAGCCCTCGGCATACTTGTTGGTGAGGACGCTGCCGGTCGCCTCGATGACCGCCGGAAAAGTGAAGTTTTCCGAGGCGATCAGCTCGATGTGCGTTTCCTGGCGCCGCCGCTCGCCTTGCATGGCGGCGTAGAGTTCGGGATCCAGCTCGGCGAGCGGGGTCGTCGTGAGAAAAGAGGATGTTGACGCTGCAATAGTCATGAATCTTCAAACCTTGGCCGCTTCTTTCCGCGCGTCAACGAAGGTTTGCACGGTATCAATTGCGGGGCTTTGGCAGACGCGCGCCTGTGCCGCCGCGCTTGAGGCAGACGTTTCCGATTTTCAACGAAGGGCGCCGGAAGGGATTTCGACAGCGCGGCATTGACGGTCAGGCGGGAGACCGTTTGCTTGCGCGGATGGTTCCGGTTCCGGCTGTCCGCCTTGCGGGTGTCTCAAAATCGTTTCGGGAGCACCGCGCCGTGGAGGATCTCGATCTGGAGATTCCAGAGGGGAGCGTGTACGGCTTCATCGGCCCGAATGGATCGGGAAAGACAACGACACTGCGCCTCATTCTGCGGATGATTCTGCCGGATTCCGGAAAGCTGGAGGTGCTCGGGCGCGGCGCGGGCGGCGCGGCGGACGCGTCCATCGCCTATTTGCCGGAAGAGCGGGGGCTCTACCGGAAGATTCCGGTGCGGCGGCAGTTGATCTACTTTGGCCTGATGAAGGGAATGCGGCGGCGGGAGGCGGCGCGGGCAGCGGACACTTGGCTGGAGCGGTTCGACCTTGCCGATTGGGCGGGGCAGAAGACAGAGACACTCTCCAAGGGCATGACGCAGAAGGTGCAGTTTGCCGCCGCGGTTATGGCGAAGCCGCGGCTGCTGATTCTCGACGAACCTTTTTCCGGGCTGGACCCGGTGAACATGGATTTGCTGCGGTCGATCGTTTTTGAACTCCGCCGGGAGGGCACGACGGTGATCTTTTCGACCCACGATATGCATATGGCCGAACAGATGTGCGACCGTGTTCTGATGATTTACCGGGGAAAGAAGGTGCTCGACGGGACGGTTGCGACTATCCGCGAAGAGTACGGTGCGGATATGGTGCGGTTCGATCTTGCGCCGGGAAACGCATGGGACCCCCGCACGGCGGATGGTGTGAGCGCTGTGCGGGAGCGGTCCGGCGGGTTCGAATTCCGTGTGCAGGGGGACACCGCTCCGCTTCTCCGGGCGGCGCTCGACGCGGGCGGGGTGACGCGGTTCGAGCGGCACCACCCGACCTTGCACGATATCTTTGTGCGCATCGCCCGGCCGGAGCCGGAGGAACTGGCAACGCTGGGAAGCGGGGAGGCGGCATCATGATGTGGCGCAAAATCACGACCGTTGCTCTTGAGGAATATCGGAGGGTGGTGGTGACGAAGTCGTTTCTCATCGGTTTGTTGATACCGATTGTCATTTACGGGGGAATGGCGGTGGCGATGGTGTGGATGGGCGACAAAGCCGACCTCGAAGACCGCCGGGTGGCCGTGCTCGACCACACCGGGGCGTTGGCGGAGCCGCTGGAGGAGGCGGCGCGGCGGCGCAATGCCGGGAGCAGCGTCTACCGCGACGGACGCCAGGTGGCACCGAAGTTTTATATTGAAACGGTGGCGCCGCGTGACGGTGTGTCGGATGATCATCTGGTGGAACTGGCGGATCGCGTGCGGGCGGAGGAAATTTTCGCGGTTCTCGAAATCGGGCCCGCGTATGTGGAGCGGGCGGGGCGGCGGGGGGAGGACTACTTGCGTTACTTCTCCGACCGACCCACGGAGGTCGACCTGCCGGGCTGGTTGCGGCGGGAGGTTGAAAACGCGACGGAACGCTTCCGGTTTGCGGCGGCGGGACTCGACGAACGTGAGGTTCGGGCGATGCTGAGCCATCCGTCGATTGAGCGTAAACGCCTTCCCGAACGGGGCGAGGACGGGCAGGTGCGCTTCCGCGACGACCTCACCGAGCTGGCCTTTTTCGTGCCGCTGGGTGTCGTTCTCCTAATGTTTTTCTCGATCCAGATGACGACGCCAATTCTTCTCAACTCGGTCATCGAAGAGAAGATGTACCGCATTTCCGAGGTGTTGCTCTCCAACCTCACGCCCTTCCAGCTCTTCGCCGGGAAGCTGCTCGGCGGGATGCTCGTCGGGGTAACGTTTTCTATTGCCTACTTGGTTTCCCTCGGTCTGAGCCTGCGCTATTTTGACGCGGCAGGCTACGCGCAGCCGGGGCTCTATGTTGGCTTCATTGTCTTTCTGCTGCTCGGGCTCCTCGCCTTCGGGGCTATGTTCGGCGGTGTAAGCGCCGCCTGCCAGGACCTCAAGGACGCGCAGAATTTCGCGGGGGCGGTCGTCATCGTGCTCGTCGCACCGATGATCCTCGCCGTTGTCATGATCCAGGCACCCGACAGCGGAGTCGCCGTCGCTCTCTCCATGATCCCGCCCTTTTCCCCCATGATGATGACGATGCGGCTCGCCATCCCACCGGTGCCGCCGCTCTGGCAGTTGAGCACCGCTGTGGCCGCGAATCTGGCCTTCGGCTGGCTGTGCGTCTGGCTAGCCAGCCGCGTCTTCCGCATCGGCATTCTCTCCACAGGCAAAACTCCCGGCTTTCGCGAACTCCTGCGCTGGATGTTCCGCGATGAATGAAGATGAATGATCCGCCCCGCCCGTTGCCGAAAAAATATAAAACCATGTATTAAATTGTTGCGCGTTTAAATAAAAACAACGTAATATTATTGACACACTGGGGGAATAGGACAGAGTGGGCGGCATGACGAAGGAATTGGCTGAAAATGATGGAGAGATTCGTGCGGCGGAAGCGGACGCCTCCACGGCGGTATCGCACCGTGTGCCGCGCAAGTCGCGGCGTGTGCCGCGTGCGGTGGTGCCGGCGGGG
>JAFIGH010000041.1 GCA_020831525.1 Opitutales bacterium | reverse complement strand
AGCCACCGCCCGCCGTCATCAATCCCGCCGCCGTAGCCGCGGGCCATCCTGGCCCCCGGTCCCGCCGTGCCGGCGCCCGCCGCACCCGTCCGAATCGCCCCGGCGGCAGCGAACACGCGCCGCGTCGCGGCCCGAAAATCGGACCGCGCTACGATGCGGCGTTCCGCCAGCCACCGCCCGCCGTCATCAATCCCGCCGCCGTAGCCGCGGGCCATCCTGGCCCACGGTCCCGCCGTGCGCGCGCCCGCCGAGCCCGTCCGAATCGCCCTAACGCTCGCGTACCTGCGGTTACGGCGCATCACCCAGCCGCATGTATGGATAATCTTCGGGTCTTGCACTCAGCTCGGCTTTCACAGGATTCCGCGCGATGTAGTCCACCCATCGCCGCCATTCCGCCGCGTCGCGGATCCACCGGTCATACCATGAGCGCTGCCACAGTGGACCCTTGCGGCCCAGACTGCGATTGACGTTGCGCGCGGCGCGGGCTTTGAAGCGCCGCCACGTCCGGACGAAGGCTTCCGGTGATGCGCACGCCAAGGGCTGTGTGACGAGATGCACATGGTTGGGCATGACGACAAACGCCGCCAGCCGCAGCCCGTCCGCGTTGTATTCTCCGAGCCATGCGGACAAGAGTCCGGCAGCCGCGCTGTTCCGGAACGGTGCGAACCCTGTCCCCCGGTCAAGCGTCGTGTCGAGTGTGTGAAAGATGTTCCGTCTGATGCGTTGGGCGTCCTCGCTTCGAGCGGGAACTTTGTTTAGTGCCGCCCAGCGTTCTGCCAACGAGCGCATCGTTTCCGCGGGAAGACTGCCCACACAGCGGATCGTCACCGCGTAACACCCGTAGTCGACGACCCAATGAGGGTGTCCGTCGTTGTAGCGTCCGATAAGCGTTCCGGACCACGGGGACCGCATACGTGTGAAAAACGCGGGGAAATTGCGAAGGTCAAGTGTTTGCGTGTGCAATGCGTCCGCCAGCCATCGCCCGCCGTCATCAGTCCCGCCGCCGTAGCCGCGGGCCATCCTGGCCCCCGGTCCCGCGGTGCGCGCGCCCGCCGCCGCCGCACCTGTCCGAATCGCCCCGGCGGCAGCGAACACGCGCCGCGCCGCGGCCCGAAGATCGGACCGCGCTACGGTGCGGCGTCCCTCAGCCATCGCCCGCCGCATTGCGCGGTTCCACCCCATCGTGACACAGACATTCCTGTCTGTTCCACGGTTCCACGGCCCGGAGACCGGACCGCGTTGTGGTTGTGGTGCTGCGGACTAACTTTCGGGGGTGGGGGATGATGTTTGGAGCCTTGTCGATTGCGGAATCCTGTTGCGTCGGCGGGTAGCTTCACTACGACAACACGCAATGCGTCTGTCCGTTGCAGAACAACAGATAATTCTGGAGACTCTTCGCGAATACGATCCCGAGGCGCGTGTTTTCTTGTTTGGCTCGCGGACCGACGACCATGCAAAGGGCGGCGATATCGATGTTCTGTGCTTGTCCTCGCGCCTTGACCGGCAGGGCCGGCGCAGAGCCCGCCGGGCGTTGTCCGACCGGTTGGGCGGACAACGCGTGGACTTGGTCGTGTCCGCCAGTGAATCCAAACTATTTGTCCGCATGGTTCTGCCGGACGCCGTTCCATTGTCATGAACGGAGCCTCCAGCGAATACCTGCTCGATTGCTGGCGGTCGACTGAGCGCGCGCTCCGGTGGTTGGAGCGATCCTACAGGTTGTCGCCCCGTCCTCCCTACGAGAATGCGTCCGGAGGAACAGTGGGATCAATTGGAAGCGCTCTCGGGCCGCTTTGCCCGTCTCGCCGACCTTGTCATCCACAAGCTATTCCGCGCCTTGGACCGCCATGAGTTTGAGGGCACGGGATCGTTGCTCGATGCCGCGAACCGTGCCGTAAAGCGTGGTTTGGTCGGGACTGTCGATGAACTGAGGGAGTTGAAGGACATTCGCAATGAGATCGTCCACGAATATGCCGTCGAGGATTTGCCCGCTCTCTACGCCGAGATTTACCGCACGACACCGGAACTCATTGGCTTGGTTGAACGAATCCGCAGATACTTGAGGGAAACGCACGGAATCGGGTCGGAAGGTTAGATTTGTACCACCCCCGCCGCCGCCCGCCGCCATCGCACCGCCCGCCGTAGCCGGGGGCCATCCTGGCCCCCGGTCCCGCGATGCCCGCGCCCGCCGCATTGCGCGGACCCACCCCATCGTGACACAGACATTCTTGTCTGTTCCGCGGTGGTAGTGCCCGCCGCGCCCGTCCGGATCGCCCCGGCGGCAGCGAACACGCGCCGCGCCGCGGCCCGGAGACCGGACCGCGCTACGGTGGGCGTCCGCCAGCCACCGCCCGCCGTCATCAATCCCGCCGCCGCGGGCCATTCTGGCCCACGGTTCCGCGATTCACGCCGCCTCCGCCGCCGGTCCGGGCCACCCCGTTGCCTCCGCACATGTCCCGCCACCCGCAACGAAACGTTCAAAGATATTCGGAAATGCCGCGGATAACGGTGCGGAAATTGGAATCAGGGCGGAGATTTCGCTGCGGAACCCTGCAGGTTGATTTCCTAAGCAGTTGTAGAAAAGCGACTTAAATAGACCGTCACGCTATTTTTACAAAGTGTCATAAAAGGCTTGATACGCGTTCAAAAAAATCCACAGTTTTTCTCCGTAGATTGTCGGCGGCTTCCGTCGGCAGACTGAACCAACCTAGACACAGAAACCAAGATGCTTACCAAGAAAACCATACGTTGGTCCCGTTGGGGCCTGCCTGCGTTTCTTGCTGTGGCCGTCGTCACATCAGGAAATTTGTATGCACAGGAAGATGAAGAGCTCGAAGCCTTTACGGTTACGGGTTCCCGTATTCCCCGTCTCGACCTCGAGGGCCCGAATCCGGTTCTCCGGATGACTCCCGAGAGCCTCGAGGCAACCGGGTTCAACACCGTGGGCGAGCAGCTCCGCACGCTGCCCTTCAATTCCGGACAAGCCCTGACTCCGATTGACTCGGGCACAAGCTTCACGCCCGGGATCAGCACGATCAACCTGCGCGGTCTCGGCAATAACAACGTGCTCGTACTCGTCAATGGTCGCCGCGCGGCTCCGTTCGGTGCCTCCGGCTTTAACGGTTTTCAGACGCTGTTCGACTTCAACAGCATTCCGGCCTCGGCCATCGAGTCTGTTGAAATCCTCAAGGACGGCGCTTCCGCCATTTACGGTTCGGACGCTGTCTCGGGGGTCGTCAATATCAACCTGCGGCGCGATTTCGAAGGCATGACGGTCAGTGCCGGCATCGGCAACACCTTCAGCACGGACTCTTTCGAAAAGTCCGGCTTCATCATCACCGGTGCCCGTTCCGCCCGCACGTCCGTCGTCGTGACGGCCGACTGGTATGAGCGCAACGCGCTTTTCGCCCGCGACATGGGCTGGTCGAGCAACGCTGACCTGCGTGATGTCGGCGGCGCGGACCGTCGCAGCGCGGCTGGTTTTCCGGGGCTTGTTTGGGTCCCCGATGTCGGATACCGCACGTTCCCCGAACCGACGAGCAACCCGACCGTTGAAGGGGCGATACCCTACGGAACGGAGCTTGAAGGCGGTCGCCGCGCCGGTTTCTACAACTTTCTTGATGACTCCGACTTTCACCCGGAAGTCCGGCAGTACGGCTTCTACACGAGCCTGAGTCACGAGATCACGGACAACCTCCGCGCCTACGCCGACGTATCTTTCCGCCGCGTGGAAACGCTCAACCAGTCTGCTCCGACGCCGTCTTTCAGCTTTGCCGAGCAGGGCTACTTCCGCGAACCGCTGAGTGCGGCGGTACTCGAAGAACGTTTCGGCGAAGGAACTGAGTTCGATCCGCGTAACCGCGAGCATTACAGCAGCGGTGTCGTCGATGCGGCGATGGTCATTCCGGCCTACAATCCGTTCAACCCGTGGGGTGTCCAACTTGATGGCGATCTCCAAGACCACTACATCCGTTTGGTAGAAGTCGGAAACCGCATCAATGACATCGTTTCCGATACGCCCCGCATTGTTGTGGGTCTCGACGGTAACATCACCCCCGACTGGACCTTCGACGTCGGTGCGCTCTACACGATGAACAACTACACCAACGCCAATCAGAACAATATACAGGACCGTCTGATGCAAGATGCTCTCGACGGTGTGGTGTTCGGGGCCGGCACGCCGGAAGAAGAACTGCTTTACCTCAACCCGTTTGGTCCGAATGACGAGCGTATCCTCGACTATATTACGATCACCAATCCGGTCACCTCGCGCTACGAGACCTACTCGTTCGACTTCTCTGTCGGCGGCACGATTTTTGACCTGCCCGCCGGACCCTTGGGAGTCGCCGCGGGCGGTGAGTACCGAGAAGAGGATTTGAGTGATTTCCGCACGGCCCTTAATGAAACCGGCCAGATTGTCGGAGGTTCCGAAGGTTCCTCGATCTTCGGTAGCCGCAATGTGAAAGCTCTCTACGCGGAGTTAGCCGTTCCGGTGCTCCCGAATCTCGAGCTTCAGCTTGCGGGCCGCTTCGAGGATTACAGTGACTTCGGCAGCACGACGAAGCCCAAGATTTCCGGTATGTTCCGGCCGATCCCGAGTGTGATCCTGCGCGCGGCCTACAGCGAGTCGTTCCTCGCTCCGAACCTTCCGTTCCTCTACTCGACGCAGAGCACAAGCTTTACGGCGTCGGCACTTGCGGATCCGCGTCGGCCCGACGACGATCTTCGGCAGATCCGTATGCTCGGCGGGGGTAATCCCGATCTCCAGCCGGAAACCACCGAGACGATTTACCTTGGTGTGGCTTTCAGCCCGGAGGAAGGTCCGATGCAAGGTTGGTACTTCGGCGTCGATTACTTCATCTTCGATTCGACGAACCTCATCGACCGGAATGATGCCCAGTTCCTTCTCGACAATGAGCTGGACGAAGCCGGCAATCCGACCGAGTTCACCCAGTTTGTTGTGCGTGGTGAGCCCGCTCCGGGCGAATCTGTTGGATTGATCAACTTCGTGCGCACGACATGGGAGAATATCTCGGAGCGCAAATACAAGGGTTTCGACTTCGACGTTCGCTACGAGTTCGACACCGATGCGGCGGGTCGCTTCCGCCTCCAGGCCTCGGCGACCTATCAAGAACATTTGAGCTTCGGCGGTGCCAATCAGACGGGGTCACGCCTCCTTCCCAAGTGGCGCGGCAACTTCAACGCCAACTGGCGGTATGCTGACTGGTCGGCCAGTGTGTTCGTGAACTACATTCACAGCCGCTCCGGTACGAATCAGGTGAATCCGGCGGGTGCTCAGTTGACGAATGCGCGCTATGCCTCGCAGATCACGGTCAATCCGGCGGTCACCTACAGCGGCTTCCTCGACACCCGCATTACCCTCGGTGTGCGCAATGTCTTCGACCGGGATCCCCCGCTGGATTATGGAGAAGCCACCCGCTACACCGGCGGTGTGAACCTCTGGGAGCCGGCCTTCTGGTACCTCCGCGTGACGCGCGACTTCTAAGCGAAGTCGGGTATCATCGAAACGTTCCTTCCTTTTCAGCCCTCTCCCGTTTATTCGGGAGGGGGCTTTTTTCGATCACGAAAACCGCATTCATCGTTGATTCCACCGGAAGACCGGCTGATCATTCCCGGTCTCTTGCGCTCTCGGGAAATTGATGAATCCCGACCTACAGTTCCATGAAGAAACAATCGTTGACCATTCGCATTCTCGTGCGGGGCCTTGCGCTCCTGTTTGTTGCGCTCTCCTGCACTCGCCTCGCGGCGGAAGTGCCGCGCATTCCCGTGGAGGATTTCTTCCGCAACCCGCAGTTCACCAGCTTCACGATTTCGCCGGACGGCAACACGCTCGCGGCCATCGGAGAATGGGAAAACCGGCGCAACCTCTTCGTCTGGGACATCGCCAACATGGAGGGCCGGCGCCTCACCGGCTACCGCCGCAACAACGTCAGCGGCGTGCTTTGGGCGAGCAATGAGCGCTTGCTCTACTTCATGGACCGCGACGGCAACGAATCGCTCGGCATCTTTGCCATCAGCAAAGACGGGGGGCGGCCGCGCACGCTGGTCGAACCACAGGAAGGAAGGGCCGGCGGTATGGCGTCCGTGCGTCGGACGAGCGTTATCGACCGCCTCGTCGACGATCCGGACCATGTTTTGGTCACGAGCAACAACCGACTCTTGGATTACCCCGATGCCTTCCGCCTTAACGTGTGGCGCGGCGGCCTCGACGTCGTGCAGCGCAATCCGGGGGACGTTGTCGGGTGGGTTCCGGATTGGGAGGGCGACATCCGCATCGCCGTGTTCTCCGACAAGGAGGAGGAAAAAACAGGCGTACGCTACCGGCCTGCCGCGGACGCCGGATGGGAGACACTCATTGAGTTCGGTGTCGACTCTCCCGGCTGGAGTCCAGTCGGCTTCGGCTTTGACGACCGCACCCTCTACATTTCATCGAACCTGAAGGAGGACCGTGCAGCCATCTATGAGTTTGACTTGAAAGAACGGAAGATCGGCCGCCGTATCCACGGGCATGAGCGCTTCGACGTGTCGAACCTCATTATCTCGCGGCACCACCGGGCACCGATCGGAGTCGCGGTGAACGCGGAGCGTCCCGAGGTACGTTGGTTTTCCGAGGAACGGCAGCAATTGCAGGCGATCCTCGACCGGGCGTTTCTCGACACCTACAACGCCATCTCCAGTGCGAGCCTCGACGAAACGCGCTTGGTCGTGAGTTCGTTCGGAGACCGTCAGCCGCCCAAATTCCATCTCGTCGACTTCCGCGGCGGCGAGTTCCGTGTCCTGCCCTTGGGTGAAACCTATCCATGGCTGAATCCCGAACACCTCGCCGAGACGCGGAGCTACTGGATTACGGCGCGGGACGACCGCCCCATGCAGCTCTACCTCACCG
Organism: Opitutales bacterium; assembly: GCA_020831525.1. Taxonomy (GTDB): domain Bacteria; phylum Verrucomicrobiota; class Verrucomicrobiia; order Opitutales; family Oceanipulchritudinaceae; genus SLLG01. Next base: position 34,058 of record JAFIGH010000041.1, on the reverse strand, counting down.
TCCCGCGCTCACGCGAAGGGGACGCTCGCGTGCCCCTGTTGGTCATGCCTCACGGCGGCCCGTGGTACCGGGATTCATGGGGCTATGATCCCGTGGTACAGTTTTTCGCCAACCGCGGATTTGCGGTTCTGCAGATGAATTTCCGCGGTTCGACCGGCTTTGGCCGGGAGCATTTGCGCTCGAGCTTCAAACAGTGGGGCAAAAGCATGCAGGAAGACGTGATCGACGCCGTCGACTGGGCCATAGAGGAGGGCTATGCCGACAAATCGCGTGTCGGGATTTACGGTGCCAGCTACGGCGGCTACACCGCCATGATGCAAGCGATCCTCTATCCGGACCGCTACCGGTTTGCCGTCAATTTCTTGGGCCCGACCGATTTGGTCGACTTGGTTATGATCCCGCGCCGTCGCCAGCAGGAAGAGGCGTTTGCCGTTCTCAAGCGGCAGATCGGAGATCCCTCCGAGGAACGTGAAATGCTTGAGGCGGCATCTCCCGTGCTGCGGGCCAATGAGATAAAGGTGCCTGTGTTTCTTGCCTACGGTGTGCAGGATCCCCGCGTGCCCATCGAACACGGCACACGCATGCGCACGGCTCTCCGGCGGGCCGGCGTCGAGTACGAGTGGATGTCCAAACGCAATGAAGGGCACGGATTTGTGAACGAAGAAAACCGGATTGAACTCTATGAACGGATTGAGACATTTATCGAGCAGACGATGGGCCGGCTGTAAACGCGGCTTCGCTGTCGCCCTCTGCGGTTTAACAATGAATTCCGCCTTCGCGGAGGAATCGGTGAAAACCCGCCCCAAGCAAGAGATCCAGAACCTGATGTCCGGGGAGGAGTTTCATGCCGCCGGGCTGCACCGTCTCTCCCCGGAGGAGTTGGAGGTTCTCAATACGTGGCTCTATGGCTACGTGGAGTTGGAGCGCCGCGAGGCCGTGGAGGAAGCCATTCCCTCCGGAGAGCCTTCCTTCGGCCTCGAGCAGGTGACCCAGCGGGTCGCGTCCATATTTCAGCGCGATACCCCCGATGAAATCGAGAGCCGCATCGCCGGCACCTTCCGCGGCTGGCGCGGCAACACGGTCTTCAAGCTCGAAAACGGCCAGACATGGCAGCAGAGCGGGGACGGAGAGTTCTTTGTCCGGCTCGAAGACCCCGTCGTCCGCATCCGCCGCGGCACCTTCGGTTCCTACCTGCTCAGCGTCGAAGGCTACGGCTCCACCGTGCGCGTACGCCGGGTGGATTGAACGACTGCCGCAGGTCGAGGTCGGGATGAGACGCGGGCACACGCCGGCCGCCGCAATGCTCCGCGAACGAACGGATTCCGACCGCCGTAGCCGGCTGACATCCTGACAACCGGTCCGGCGTAGGGTAGACCGCCCGGCGCCGGAAAAACAGAAACGCCGTTGTTGGATGCGACGGATTGGCGGTTGCTGTGTTTGCGATTCGCTCGGCGGCGGGTAGCGTCGGACGGTGATGAAGGTGGCCGTATACGACACGAAGAGCTACGACCGCCGCTTCCTGGAGGCATCGGAGGCGGGCGGAGGCGAAGTGGAGTGGGTGTTCCATGAGTTCCGCCTCAATGCGGATACGGCCCGCAGCGCCGAAGGGGCGGATGCGGTCTGCGTCTTCGTGAATGACCGGCTTGACCGCGCCTGCCTCGAAGTCATTGCCGAGGTGGGCGTGCGTCATGTGGCCCTGCGCTGCGCCGGCTACAACAATGTGGATATCGAAGCGGGCACCGAGCTGGGGCTGCGTTTCACGCGCGTGCCCGCGTATTCGCCGCACGCCGTGGCGGAACATTCCGTCGCGCTCCTGCTCACCCTCAACCGGAAGATCCACCGCGCCTACAACCGTGTGCGGGAGCAGAATTTCTCTCTTGGCGGCTTGGTGGGATTTGATTTGCACGGTAAGACGGTCGGCATTGTCGGCACCGGCAAGATCGGGCGCGTGGCGGCGGAGATTTTCCGCGGATTCGGCTGCCGCGTCCTTGCCTTCGACAAATTTCCCGATGAGAAATGGGCGGAGAACAGGGGGATCGAATACACATCGTTCGAGACACTCCTCGCGGAGGCGCATGTCGTCTCGCTGTATGTGCCGCTGCTTCCCGCGACCCGGTACATTCTCAACGCGGACACCCTCGCGAAGACGCGTCCGGGTGTGGTCGTCATCAACACCAGCCGGGGCAAGCTCATCGATACGACCGCGCTCATCGACGGGCTGAAGTCCGGCCATATCGGCGGCGTGGCCTTGGATGTCTACGAGGAAGAAGAGGGCGTTTTCTTCGAAGACCTCTCCGACACCGTCGTGCAGGACGACGAATTGATCCGGCTCATTGGTTTCCCGAATGTCCTCGTCACCGCGCACCAGGCCTTCCTCACCACCGAAGCCCTCTCAAAGATCGCGGAGGTCACGCGCGAAAACATTGTTCGCCACGCGTCCGGACAGGATCCTGTGGAGGAAACCGAAGTGCTTTCCGATTGAGTCGCGGAATGACCCGGAGATTCCGGTTACGCTTATCCATCGGCATGGGTTTTCCAACCCGTGCCTGAGCCCGGACTGAAAAGTCCGTGCTCCGTTGTAGTCCCGGACCAACGGCTGTTGAATAGGCGGCTGGTTCGGAGGAACGCGGTCCTTCGGGACGCGAAACACGGCTGGATTGCTCGTCGATTCCAGTCCTATCCGTTCTATACATTTAGAAGCGTAACTGAACCCCGGGAACACATCCTCGCTTTTCCGTCGACAGCGCTCGTGTCGCAAACCATGAACCGTGGACATGGAAAATGAAGCGCAAGTGGGTGTCATCATGGGCAGCCGCTCGGACTGGAGCACAATGCGGCACGCCGTTTTGATCCTTGACGAGCTGGGGGTGCCGCGTGAAACCCGCATCGTGAGCGCGCACCGCACGCCGGAACGCCTCTACGCCTATGCGCGGGAGGCGGCGGGGCGTGGAATCCGCGTCATCATCGCGGGCGCGGGGGGCGCGGCCCACCTCCCGGGCATGGTCGCCTCCATGACCGAGCTGCCCGTCCTCGGTGTGCCGGTGAAGTCGCGCGCGCTCAATGGATTGGACTCCCTCCTCTCCATTGTGCAGATGCCCGCGGGCATTCCCGTGCCCACACTCGCCATCGGCGAGGCCGGCGCCAAGAACGCCGCGCTTACCGCCGCCGCCATCCTCGCGCTCGGCGACAACGACCTGCGCGAACGCCTCAAAGCCTACCGCGCCCGCCAAACCACCGCCGTCGAAGCCATGGAACTCCCCCCGCCCGACGAGGACTGACGGGACGACACCCGGAGTAGGCGTCGGCGACACGAAATTGCAGACCCCATTGTCGCCGATGACATGAGCGTTCATGCAAAATCAACTGCCGCCAACGATCACAGGCCGTTCGCTCTTGACAGGCTTCAAAATCTCTGAGAATTTAAAATATATTATGGGAAGCATCCGAATAAAGTCAAATAAAATATCTGTTTACCATGCCTATACCCGCATCGTGCAGAAACGCCGGTTGCTGGCGGATGTGCAGCGGGAGGTATGGGTCGCGGCGCTGCACCGTGCGGCGCGCTTCAGCGGTGTGGAGGTGATCACCTACTGCGCGATGCAGACGCACGCGCATATCCTCGTGCGGGTCGATCCGGCGCTGCGCGAGTGTGACGACGCGGAGCTGGTGGCGCGCTTCGAGGCGCTTTATGGGCGGGGGCGGGCGGCGTGGTGCCGACTCAACGTGCGGGAGCTTGCGGAGGTTCTGGCGGAGGGCGAGACCTCGCGGGCGCGGGATCTGCGGGAACGGCTGTGGAGCCGAATGGGGGACATCTCTGAGTTCATGCGCACGCTCAAGCAGCGCTACACGAAGTGGTTCAACCAAACCTACGAAACGGAGGGGACGCTGTGGGCGGAGCGATTCGGCAGCGTGCTGGTGGAGGATGAGCCGTCTGTTGTCGCCCTCGTGGCGGCGTATATCGACCTGAATCCGGTGCGGGCGGGACTGGCGGAGCTTCCAGAGAACTACCGTTGGTGCGGGTATGCGGAGGCGCTCGGGGGAAGTGCGGCGCTGCGCGCCTCGCTTGCGGCGTGCCGCCCGGGCGAAGGCGGCGAGGATGGAGCGCTGGCACGCTACCGTTTGCTGATGCTGGGCAAGGGAGCGGCGCGGAAGCGGGACGGTTCGGGCGGGTGCGTGGACGCGGAGGCGCTGGCGAAGGCCATGGCGTCGGGCGGGGAGTTGCCCGCGTACGAGCTGCTGCGCCTGCGGCTGGGTTTCATGACGCGGGGCCGGGCGCTGGGCACGGCGCATTGGTTAAGCGAGGGCGACGGCGCGCGGGCGCTGGGCAAGTTGCGCAAGCCGCCCGGGGCGGTGCCGGTGGAGATGGTCACGGGCCTGCCGCTGGCGGCGGCGAACGCCCGCGCGGCGTGTCGCGTCGAGGTGCCATAGCGCCAGCGAAACGGAGTGGGCGAGGGGGGCCAAGATTCAGCTTTTGGTGTCTGGCGAAGCGTCCGCGCGGACGGCGGTGGTAGGGGCATTGGTCGAGCAACGTTTACGGACGCCCTGCTGCGCGTGCGGAGCCTGGACTGAGGACGGATTGAGTATAGGTCCGGCAGATCCGAAGGCATCTCAAAATAGCGCTTTCGAAGATTTCGTGCCTCTGTTGCGGGGCTCGGAGATCTCAATGCAAGCGGTGGCCGGGGCGCATCTTCCGCGCCAGCTAAGATTCCATTATAAAAATGAGAAACAGCCGTAGAAATAGGATATATCTTTATATATCTTTTGATGCGTATATTTCTTTTCTCAGAGATATTACATATGACGGTTTGGCGGGGCGGATTGCGGTGGACAGGGCAGCTGTCGGGATTTGACTTGCGGGGATTCATGAGTGTGGAGAAGTCAAAAACCGGTGCCATTCTGCCGGGCGCGTGCATTGGCATGCTGGGGGGCGGCCAGTTGGGCCGTATGTCGATCCTCGCCGGACGTCGGCTGGGCTACCGGTTCCGTGTCTACGATCCGTCACCCGGTGGTCCGGCGGCGATGGTGGCGGATGCGGAGGTGATCGGCGCTTTCGACGATGTGGCGGCCCTCGGGCGGTTTGCGGCGGGGTTGGATGTAGCCACGCTGGAGTTCGAGAATGTCTCGAAGGCAGCGGTGGCGGCGGTATCCGCGCATGCGCCGGTGCATCCGTCCGCAGGGATCCTTGCTATCTGCCAGAACCGCAAGCGGGAGAAGACCTTTTTCCGCGACAATGGATTTCCGTGCGTGGATTTCCGTATCGCGGACTCGGAGGAGAGCTTCCGCAGGGCGGTCGAAGTGATCGGGTTTCCGTGTGTGGCAAAGACGACGTCGTTTGGATATGACGGGAAGGGCCAGCGTAAACTTGAGGCGGCGGATGAAGTCGAGGCGGCATGGGCGTCGTTTGCCGGGGTGGAGGTGATTGTGGAGGCGTGGGCCGATTTTGAGGGAGAGTTTTCGGTTATCTGCTCGCGTAACGGGCGCGGGGAGACCTCGGTGTTTCCCGTCGCGGAGAATGTTCACCGCAACCATATATTACATACAACCGTGGTTCCTGCACGGGTTTCGAGAGAGGCCGGGGCGGAGGCGGTGGAACTCGCCCGTGCCATTGCGGAGCGGTCCGGCCTCGTGGGTCTGCTGGCGGTCGAGTTGTTCCGTACGGCGCAGGGCTGGCTCGTCAACGAACTCGCCCCCCGGCCGCACAACTCCGGCCATTATAGTCTCGACGCCTGCCTGACGAGCCAGTTCGAGCAGCACATCCGCGCCGTCTGCGGACTTCCGCCTGGTGAGACCCGGCTCCTTTCGCCCGTTGCCATGGTCAACCTTCTCGGCGACCTGTGGGCCAACGGTGAACCGGACTGGGCGGGTCTGTTGCGCAATCCCCGTGCGAAGCTTCACCTCTACGGCAAGACGGAGGCGCGCCCCGGTCGGAAGATGGGGCATGTGTGCGTTCTCGCCGGTGACGCGGAGACGGCTTTCGCCGAGGCGACCGCGATCGAGGCGGCGCTGCGGTTGTGTCCATAAGCGGGCAATGACCGTATCCGTCGGCAGGCATGAAGCGCCATGCCCGCCGGACGGCCTTTCCACGGTGGGTCGGGCAAGCATTGCGACGGGAACGAAGGGATTCTTTCGCATTGCAAAGAGAACAGACCGAGGATGCCGCTCAACGGACAGAGCGAAGAAGGAAGTTTCTTCTGTCTCGGATGAATGCGGGATACGGAGACTGCTTGTCTCGCGCCGTGTCCACTGACTGTGTCAACAGAGACTGCTCTGTTTTCTGTACGCATCAAAAGAAAATGGGGCCTCAGTTACAATGACACGTCACTTGCCGACAAATGCGCCCGCTCCGCAATAGGCCTCGAGCGCCGCAACGAGGGCGCGGAACTGCTTTTCCACTTGCGGAAAGCGTGTTTCGGCTGTTGCGGTGTCATTCGCGCGGGCGGCATCGGCGAGTGACTCGAGGGCGTCGAGGAAGGCTTCGGCGTGCAGGTAGCCGGTCGCGCCTTTGAGGCTGTGGGCGTGCTCGCGGACGGCATGGCAGTCGCCTGCACTCACGGCTTTTCCGAGTTGGTCCATATCGCGGGGAGCGTCGGCCAGATAGGAGTCGATCAACTCCCGGACAATCGTTTCGTCGCCCATCATGTCGCGGGTGACGGCTTCGGGAGTGAAGGCGGCGCTTGATTGGAGCGGGTGCGATCCGTTGTCGGGAGGGGCTCCACCGTCCGCCGGGGGTTGCGCTGCGGGGCCGGCGGGGAGAAGCCACTTACGCAGACATTGCGCGAGGGTGAAGGGAACTACGGGTTTGGCAAGGTAGTCGTCCATGCCTGCATCGAAGCAGCGGCGGCGGTCGCCGGACATGGCGTATGCCGTAACGGCGATGACAGGCACTGTCGCACGGGTGGCACCAGTAGCAATTTTGCGGATACGGCGTGTTGCCTCGAACCCGTCGGTGAGAGGCATCTGCACATCCATGAGGACAAGATCGTAGCGGTTTGTTTCGGCGGCTTCGGCGGCTGCGGCGCCGTTGGACACGATGTCGGGTTCGATGCCGAACTTGCGGAGGATGCCGCGCATCACAAATTGGTTGGTGAGGTTGTCTTCGGCGACGAGGATGCGCGCTCCCCGGAGGCATGGGTAGGTGTCGTTGAGCCCGCTAAAGGCAACGCCGGCTTCCGGGGGGAGCGGCGGCGGTGGCGTCCCGTCTGCAGTTCGGGCCTTGCGGCAGCGCACGGTGAACCAGAACTCGGTGCCCGGACCGCCCGCGCCCGGCACGACGGTGGCGTCATTCTTATCCGCGCGGAGTGGGGCGCTGAGCGGCGGAAGGGGGCTTTGCGCGCCGATACCGCCCCCCATCATTTCGCTGAGTTGCTTGGAGATGGCGAGGCCGAGGCCGGTGCCGCCGAAGTCGCGCGTTGTCGATGTGTCGAGCTGGATGAACTTGCCGAACAAGAGGCTCCGCTTTTCCACAGGGATGCCGATTCCGGTGTCGCGGACGACGAAGCGCAGGACGGCGTCGTCGCGGGTTTCGGAGTCGAGGCTGGCGTAGACGGCGACTCCGCCGGTGCGCGTGAACTTGAGAGCGTTTCCGGCGAGGTTGACGAGGATTTGCCTGAGTCTGCCGGGATCTCCGCAGACGCAGTCCGGGACTTCCGGCGCGATGAAATGTGTGAAGGAGAGGCCGCGTTCGACGGCGCGGAATTCAAGTGCATCGGCAACAGCAGAGAGGACCTCCGCCGGGGCATACACGGTTTCCTCCAGTTCGAGCTTGCCGGCTTCGATTTTGGAGAGGTCGAGGATGTCGTTGATGAGTTCGAGCAGCGCTGAGCCGCTGGTGCGGATGGTCTCAACATAGTGGCGCTGTTCTTCCTCGAGCGGGGTATCGAGCAGGAGGTCTGTGATGCCGATGACGCCGTTGAGCGGCGTGCGGATTTCGTGGCTCATATTGGCGAGAAAGTGGCTCTTCGCTGTGCTCGCGGATTCCGCTTCATCTTTCGCACGGAGCACCTGCTCTTCCATGGCTTTCCGCTCCGTGATGTCTTGCACAAAGCCTTCCCAAAGGACGCTCCCGTCCATCCGGCCTTCCGGCAGGGCGCGGATTTCCGCCCAGCGTGTCTCGCCGTCGCGGGCGAAGCGGAACTCTTCGTGAAACGGGCGCAGCGCGCGGCTCGCCTCGACGACATCGTGAAAGAAACGCTCCAGTTCATCCGGAATAAGAAGGCCGATGAGCCGCATGCCGTCCTCCCGCACTGTCTCGGCATCGACACCAAAGACGGTCTCGACCTGGTTGCTGATGTAGGGAAAAGAAAATGTGTGGTCGGGCTGCCAGAGAAACTGGTAGACGACAGCGGGCGAGTTTTCCGCCACCCGCTTGTAGCGTGCTTCGCTCAGGCTCAGGGCATGGACGGCCCGGAGACGGTGCATCGACTCCGCTACGATACCAGCGATAATGCGCAGCATGTCGATTTCCTCGTCGCTCCATGTGTATTCACGGCGCACTGCGTCGAATCCGATGAATCCGAAGAGTTCGCCGCTTCCCGGGGAGATGGGTATGCAGAGGAGCGACTGGATGCCCTGTGCCTCGAACTCGACCTGCTCCTTGGCGGCCTCCGGGGGCAGGGCCGCGACCCGCGGGATGTGCACGGGCTTTCCGGAGAGAATCTCCCCGCGGAACCATGGCATGTCGGCAGTCGGCACATCCTGGAGGCGGTGCAATGCGGGGGGAATCCCTCGGGAGCACCATTCGTTCGTGTTGGTCATGTGCTCCGCCTCGCTGTCGAAGCGGAAAAGGTACCCGCGGTCGGCTTCAAACAGCTCCGTGATTCGCCGCAGTGATTCGTCGATGGCGTGGTCGAGATCCTCCTCTTCGGTGCGGACAAACCGTGCGGAAATGTCGATCGCCGTCTTCTGGAAAGCGAGTTGGAGGCGCCGGTTCGCCTCGGCCTCCTTCCACTCCGTGATATCGCGCCACGTGACGAGTGTCATCGGTCGCGGACTGGCGATCTCGGCGAGCCAGACGTCTGCCCAGAACAGCGTTCCGTCGTTCCGGCGGTGCTGCCACTCGAAGCGCGTCGTACCGTCTTCACGGGCACGTCGCTGGTTTGCCTCCGCCGCCTGCGCGGAGGGCGTGCCGTCGGGCTGGCGGGCGGGGGAGATATCGACCGCCCGTTTGGCGATGATGTCCGCCCGTTTCGACCGCAGCATGGTGAGCGCGGCGTCATTGCAGTCGGTGAAGACGCCGTTTTCGATGAGGAGAAAGCCGTCGGGCGATTGTTCAAAGAGTCTGCGGTAGCGTTCTTCGCTCGCTGCGAGTGCGCGCGTCCGCTCCGCGACTTCACCGCGCAGGCGGCGCCTCTCTGTCCGTAGGATGAGGGCATAGAGCAGGAGGACGGCGATGAGCAGCGCGGGCAGCCCCGCCGGGAGGAGCCACGGGGGGAGGACTTCGCGCGTCTCGCTGCGCATCCAGCGCTGGGTGAGGCGGCGCAGGTCTTCCTCGTCGATGGTCCCGATCGACGTGTTCACGGTCTCGAGGAGGTCGGCATCGCCCTTGCGGACGGCGGCATGGAGGGAGCGTGTGTAAAGGTGTTCGAGCGGGCGGAAGGCCGCCTGACCGGCGTGGCGGTCAAGCAGGTAGAGCCCGACGGGATAATCGGCGACAAAGGCCTCAATCCGCCCCTGCGCCGCTGCCCGCACCATTTCTTCGTTGTTGCGGAAGACACGCAGGGAGAGGCCGGGGTGGTGCTTCCGTACAAACTCAAGCTCAAAGCTCCCTGCAGTGATGCCGACAGGACCCGGTCCCAAGTCCTCGAGACGCGCCGCCGTCGAGCCGGAGACAACAAAGGCGAAGGCGCTCAGGGGCATGAGTTCGCGCGAAAATTCGAGGAACTCCCGCCGCTCCGCCGACTCAATGAGTCCTCCGTGAATGTCCGCCTGCCCGTCGCGAACCTGGGCGAGAGTCGCCGGCCAGTCAACAAGCCGGAATTCAACCGGGCGTCCGAGACTCCGCCCCACCTCCTCCCAAAACTCCACGAGCAGTCCCTTCGGCTCCCCGCTCTTGTCGAGGAAAGCGAAGGGTGGCCAAGCATGGTCCTGGGAAATGACGAGAGGTTCGGGGTCCCACGGCGCCTCCGCTGCCGAACCGTCTCCGCCGCCAGCACACGGGAGCCACAGGCTCAGCAGCACCAATAGATATACCGCCCCGCGGGGCACGTCCGCGGGGAAATCTGTCATACACGATTTCAACGGTCTCTTGTCCTTCGGCCGGCGGCGAGGGGTCGGGACCGGCAGTACCCCTGCCAGCGCGGGTAGGCACGCACGGCAGCCGGGCGCGATGCATTCAACGCGCTCCTGTGGTTGAGATAAACGAAAACACCCATTTTTTGAACAAAATAGACCTCAGCTCCGGGGATCAACTGAAATCTTCCATTCTCTTTGTGTGGCAAACGATCCGGAAATCAGGGCGAACAGGACAGAGGGGGGCCTCTGGGGCGGAATGAATTACTCTGTAATCCATAAAGCCGTGCGCATTTTACAAATAAGAAAACCTTATAGGCGCGGCTAGAAGTTGACAAATCCGACCGGTTCATGTTGGGATTAGATGGGCTAAACAAGATCATTTTTCAAGCGTGAACAGCGCAGGCACCATACCCCGGCATCCGCCTGAAATAAATCCGGTGTTCATCGAACTCCGGTCTCCAACCATGCTGTTGCGCGAGCGGCGGGATCCGGGCACCGCGGCGCCCGTCGGCGCCGGTTGCGGTCCAGCCGCGGAGTGACCGTTCCGCCTGCCGCCCGAGACTTCCACTCCGACCTAAACCACACCAATGAAATCACTCCAGCCCCGCTTCATCGCTCCATGTATCGTTTTGCGGATACCCGCCCTCTGGGTGTGTGCCGCCGTTTCAGTTTCCGCCTTCGATTTTCAGGTCGGCGACGTCGACGCCCGGCTCGACCTGACGGTCTCCGTTGGCGGCATGTACCGCGTGAAGAGCGCGCAACCGGACCTCATCGGTCTCGCCGCAGGCGGCACGCAGTTCTCGGTGAACGCCGACGACGGCAACCTGAACTACTCCAGGGGATGGGTGTCCGCCCCCGTCCTCGCCACGGCGGATTTGGATTTGCGTTACCAGCGCTCCGGCGCGTTCTTCCGGGCGAGCGCCTTCTACGACTACATCAACGAGGAGCGCGACCGCGAGCGCACGCCGCTCACGCGCGAGGCCCTTGACCGTGTCGGCAGCCGCTACGACATGCTCGACGCCTACCTCTGGCACAATCTGCGCATCGGTAACGCTCCTGTAAATCTGCGCCTGGGGCGGCAGGTCATCAACTGGGGGGAGAGCACATTCATCCCGAACGGGGTCAATGTCGTCAATCCGGTCGATGTCTCGCTGCTGCGTCAGCCGGGTTCTGAGCTGCGCAATGCCTTTCTGCCCGTTTGGCTCGCGAGCGTGTCCGCCGGGGTGACGGACAACGTCACTGTGGAGGCGTTCTACCAATTCCGTTGGAAGGAGATCATAGTTGACCCGCCGGGCACATATTTCAGCACAAACGACTTTGTTGGACGCGGCGGTGACCGGGTGTTTCTCGGGTTCGGCTCGCTGCCGGACGACGGCGACCTCGGGGCCATCCCGCGGGGCGAGGACCGCCGCCCCACCCATGCGGGACAGTTCGGGCTGGCCGCGCGCATTTACGCGCCGGAACTCAACGGAAGCGAATTCGGGTTGTATTTTGTGCACTACCACAGCCGTTTGCCTGTGCTCAGCGCGCGTACTCCGACTTCGCCCATCAATCCGTCCGTCGTCCAGGCGACGGCGGGCAACCTCGCGCAGGCAAACCTTGCTCCCGCAATGATCGCGCAGGGCATTCCGCCCGAGACGGTGTCCGCCGTCCTGCCTCAACTTGTGGGCGCAGCCCTTATGGAGGTTCCGGCGGGAGGCCTGCCGCCGGAACTGGCACCCTTTGCGCCGTTTTATCCCGGAGCGCAGCAGATCGCCGACGGGGCGCGGCAGGTCGGTTTTCTCACCGCCGCCGCCACCGGGCGCTACCTCGTGGAGTATCCCGAGAGCATCAAACTTCTCGGGGCCAGCTTCAACACGGATGTTGGAGCGACCGGAATCTCGCTGCAGGGTGAGCTTTCCTACCGCTGGGACCAGCCGCTCCAGATCGATGATGTGGAGCTGCTTTTTGCCGCCCTCTCCTCCATCAACCCCGGCTTCGCCGCCGTCAATCAACTGGGCGACTTCAGCGGGCAGCTCGATACCTATGTCCGCGGGTGGTCGCGTGAATCCATCTGGCAGGCGCAGATGACGGCGACGAAAGTTCTCGGTCCCATGCTCGGCGCAAATCAGGCGGTCTTTCTCGTCGAGGCAGGGGCGAATTATGTGCCGGGCCTGCCCGGCAAAGACGAGCTGCGCTACGAGGCACCGGGTACCTTCCTCGGCGGGACCGAGGCCGCGACGCAAGCGGGACTTCAGCCGGGCACCGAGCCGAGCGGGCACTTTGCGGACCGATTCTCATGGGGATACCGAGCGGTCGGGAGGCTGGACTACGACAACCTTTTCTTCAGCACGAACGTGTCGCCTATGATTCAGTTTGCCCACGATGTGCGCGGGACAACACCGCAGCCTATCGGCAATTTCGTCGAACACCGCAAGTCCGTGACACTCGGCGCGCAGGCAACCTATCAGCTCTCGTGGACGGCTGATATCAACTACACGAAGTTCTTCGGGGCGGGGCGCCGGAACCTGATCCGCGACCGCGATTTTGTCACCGCTACAGTCAAGTATTCATTTTAACCCTACGTAGGAGGCGTCATGTCATATCACTTCATCGTAAAGCCCGTCATTGTCCTCTCGCTTCTCGGAGCGGTTTCTCTTGTCCATGCGCAGGTCTCTTCGTCGGAGGCAGAGCGCCTCGGGCGCGACCTCACCCCGGTGGGCGCCGAACGCGCGGGAAGCGCCGACGGTGTCATCCCCGCATGGGACGGAGGCCTCACGGATTGGCCCGAAGGCTACCGGCCGGGCATGCACCACCCCGATCCTTTTGCGGAGGATGATCGCTTGTTCGTCATCACAACGGAAAACATGGACGAGCACGCCGATTACCTGACGGACGGCCACAAGGCCATGCTGCGCGCGTACCCGGAAACGTATAAAATACCGGTCTACCCCACGCGGCGCTCCGCTTCGTATCCGGAAGAGGTGTACGAAGCGACCCGGAGCAACGCCGTCAACGCAAGGCTTGTCGGCGACGGCGATGGCGTGGCGGGGACGCGTTTCGGCTTCCCGTTTCCTATTCCGTCGCGCGGCGAGGAAGTGATCTGGAACCATCTTATGCGCTATCGCGGCGAGGGCGCTACACGCACGATTACGCAGGCTTCGCCGAACCGTCGGGGCGATTTCACGCTTGTTGAATTTCACGACGAGTTCCTCTTCAACTATGGCGGCGGCGAAGCGATGGAAGGTGTCTCCGAAAACATCCTCCTCTTTCTCAAGCAGACGGTTGTGGCCCCGGCGCGCCTCGCGGGGTCGATTCTTCTCGTGCACGAGACGCTCGACCAAGTGCGGGAGCCGCGGCGCGCATGGACCTACAACGTCGGTCAGCGCCGGGTTCGGCGGGCTCCGAACGTCGCCTACGACAATCCGGGGACAGCTTCCGACGGTATGCGCACAAGCGATCAGTTCGACATGTTCAATGGCGCCCTCGACCGCTACAACTGGGAGATCCTCGGTAAGCGGGAGGTTATCGTGCCTTACAATAACTACAGGTTGCACAGCGACTCGATCCGCGTGCGGGACATCCTCCGCCCACTCCACATCAACCAGGACCTCACACGCTACGAACGGCACCGCGTTTGGGTGGTCGAGGCGACCCTCCGCGAGGGAACCCGCCATATCTACGCCCGCCGCGTGTTTTACGTCGATGAAGACAGCTGGCAAATCCTCGCTGTGGAGCAATACGACGGCCGTGGCCAGCTCTGGCGTGTTTCCGAGGGATTTGCGATCAACTTCTATGAGGTTCCCTGCCTGTGGACGACGCTCGAGGTCCATACCGATCTCCAAGCCGGACGCTACCTCGCCATCGGCATGGACAACGAACTACGGCCCTACGATTTCTCCCGCCCGCCGGTGCCTTCCGACTTCACGCCCGCCAATCTCCGTCGCGAAGGCGTGCGCTAGAGCAAGGTCAGCGGATGGATGGAATCTTTGTCGGCGTTTCGCTCGCAAAAGTACTGCGCTACGTATGGGGTGCGGCGGTGTCGCGTAGGCTTCAGCTGAAGCGAGGCACGTGTGCGGTTGGCAGAAGCGTGCGCGCGCGGCGGCCGCTCGCTGAAGCTTCGCGCTACGGGTGCGGTGCGGCGGCATTGTGGTCATCCTCTCTTTTCCTCCTCCTCTTCGTTTTTGTCTCCCTCCCCAATTCTCTGTCCGCCCGTGTCGAGATTCCCGCCGAGATCATGCCGCTGGCGGAGCGGTCGGTGCTTCTTGATATCGCGCTGGCGGGCGACCGTCTGGTCGCGGTGGGGGAGCGCGGACATATCCTCCTTTCGGATGATTACGGGCGAACATGGGAGCAAGTCCCGGTGCCCACCCGCTCCACATTGACCGCGGTTTTCTTTGCCGATTCGGAGTTGGGCTGGGCCGTCGGCCACGACAACGTCGTCCTCGCGACAACAGATGGAGGCAGGTCATGGAATCATCAATACGCGGAAGGAGGTATCGAAAACCGCTTTCTTGATGTGCGTTTTCTGGACGCCGAGCGCGGGTTCGCCGTCGGCGCCTACGGCCTTTTCGTGGAGACAATGGATGGCGGCAACCGATGGTCATTGCGCGAAATCTTTTGGGAGGAGCTTCATTTCAATCGCATTTCGGCGGCAGTTGACGGCGGGCTCTTCATCGCGTTGGAGACTGGCGAACTCCTCCATTCCGTCGATGACGGTGAGACTTGGGAAGAAATGGACTCGCCCTACGACGGTTCGCTTTTCGGGGTTCTTCCGCTGGGAGCCCGGACGCTTCTTGCCTACGGCTTGCGCGGCAATGTCTTCCGTTCGAGCGACGGAGGTGTGTCATGGACCGATGTGGAATCACCGGCGCCGCTCCTTGTGACGCACGGTGCGCGGCTATCCGGCGGTGAGGTCGTCCTCGCCGCGCAGAACGGCCAGTTTTTTCTCAGCCGGGATGGAGGGCGGAGTTTCGCGCTCTGGCGGGTGCCCGTGCAGGGCGCGGCGGCGCTTGTCGAGGCACCCGACGGGGTTGTCGTCGCCGTGGGGCTGAACGGAGTCCACCGGTTGCACCTTCCGCGGCGGGAGGCGCGGCGCGAAGGATGAAAGCCGACCCGCGCGCGGGATCCGGCGGCGGTCGATTGGAGCGCACGGCGGCTGTCCTCTTCCGCTTCCGCGCGGTCGTGCTTTTCCTGTTTGTGGCGGCAACGGCCTTTCTCATTTGGTCGGCCCTGCAATTGCGCGTCGACGCCGGCTTCACCAAGCAACTGCCGCTCAGTCATGAATACATCCAGACCTTTCTTGAGTATCAGGATGAGTTCGGCGGGGCGAACCGTGTGCTCATCGCCTTTACGATGGACGAGGGCGATATTTTTGATCCGCTCTTTTTCAATCTCCTCCGCGAAGCCACGGACGAGGCCTATTTCATTCCGGGGGTCGACCGCGCGCAGGTGACCTCTGTCTGGACACCGAATGTCCGCTTTATCGAGATCGTGGAAGACGGCTTTGCGGGCGGGAACGTCGTGCCCGCCGACTTTCAGGGGACGGAGGAGGACCTCCGCGTCGTGCGTGAGAACATTGTCAAGTCTGGGCGGCTTGGACAGTTGGTTGCCAGTGACTTCACCGGTGCGATCATCTCCGCCCAGCTCCTCGAGGTCGATCCGGCGACGGGCGGGCGGCTCGACTACATCGAGGTGGCGAATCACCTCGAAGATCGGTTTCGGGAGCCGTTTGAGCGCCGGGGACGGTCCATCGGACTGAATGTCCACATTATCGGGTTCGCCAAGGTTATTGGGGATGTTCGCGACGGGGCGGCCAATGTGATTCTTTTCTTCTTCATTTCGCTGCTGATTACAACGGTATTTGTCTATCATTACGCGCAGTCCGCGCGGCTTGCAGGGTTCACCGTTCTCACGGCGGTAACAGCCGTCGTGTGGCAACTCGGGCTCCTGCGCCTCCTCGGCTTTGGGATTGATCCGATGTCGATTCTCGTGCCGTTCCTTGTCCTTGCCATCGGGGTGAGCCATGGCGTACAGATGGTACGCTCCTTCAGGAGCGGGTTCTTCAACGGGAAATCGAGTCTACAGGCCGCGCGCGATAGCTTCGCGCAGCTGCTCGTGCCGGGATCGACCGCTCTCGCGACTGATTTGATCGGCTTTATCACGATCCTCGCGATCCGTATTCCGATCATCCAGGAACTGGCCATCACGGCGAGCCTCGGAATCTTCACGCTGTTTTTCACCAATCTGCTGCTTCTTCCGGTCCTCCTGTCCTTTGTGCGGCTCGATCCCGGCCTGCGGCGGCGCATACAGCACCGCCGCGAAAGGACAGACCGCTTCTGGCGGCGCGTGGCTCTGGTGGCCCAGCCTGGGTGGTCGCTCACCATGATCGTGATCGCCGTTGTTCTCGCCGTGGGCGGGTTTCACTACGCTGCTCAGGTGCGCATCGGCGACTTGAGCCACGGCGTGCCCGAGCTACGGCCCGGTTCGCAATACAACCGCGACAGCGCGGCCATCACCGAACGGTTCGATGTCGGAGTCAATGTCATTACGGTAATCTGTGAGACGATTCCCAACGGATGTGTGGACTACCGTATTATGGAGAAGATCGACCGGCTTTCGTGGCACGCCCGCAACGCGCCGGGCGTGCAGTCGGTGTCGTCGCTTCCGATTGTCGCCAAGACGATCAACCAAGGCTGGAACGAAGGGAATCCGAAGTGGCATATCCTCCCGCGCCACCCCGCCGTGCTCGGGCAGGCGATTTCTCCGGTCGATACGGCTACCGGCCTGCTCAATGCCGACGGCAGCGTTATGCCCGTCTACATCTTTCTCCGCGACCACAAGGCCGAGACCATCGAGGGCGTGATTGAAACGGTGAAGGCGTTCCGCGAAACGGAGGATGCGGACGATGTCGCCTTCCGGCTCGCGACCGGCAATGTGGGCGTCATGGGGGCGACCAACGAGGTTGTGGCTGCCGCGCAGTTCCCCATGCTGCTCTATGTTTTTAGTGCCGTCATTGTCCTCTGCCTCATTGCCTTCCGTTCGTGGCGGGCCGCTTTCTGCATCGTCACCCCGCTGGCGGTTGTATCCATTCTCGCCTATGCGCTCATGTATTTGATGGAGATCGGTCTCAAGGTGTCCACTCTCCCTGTTGTGGCCCTCGGGGTGGGGGTGGGGGTTGACTACGGGATCTACCTCTTCTTCAAGTTGCGTGAGTGCATGCGCACCGGTCTCCTCTTTGAGGAGTCTCTTGTCGAGGCGCTGCGGCAAACGGGCAGTGCCGTGGTCTTCACGGGCTTGACCCTTGCGGTGGGTGTGAGCACGTGGATATTCTCGGCCCTTCAGTTTCAGGCGGACATGGGGATTCTTCTCACATTTATGTTCCTCTTTAATATGCTCGGGGCCATTCTTCTCCTGCCCGCCATCGCCCGCTGGCTCATGCCCCACCACCACTGGAGGCGTTGAGGATGTGCCGGGACGGAGGAAAATCCGTTCCGTCCTTGCATGGCGGCAGTGCCTGGCGTAGACAGTGGAAGGTCGTGTTGTGCCGGTCCGTCTGGATCGGTCCATTACGAACTACGTGACGGGACGGTGACCACCGTTCTGGCATTGATCCTGCGGTATTTGACGCAGCGAACTCCCATCAAAGGTAAACGCCTCAATACATGTTAAAAGAAACTATACACGTCGATCTCACAGAATTCTGCCAGAGCTTTTCCGGCACGCTCGAGCCCTTCGCCGAGGCACTGGAGGACGCTATCCAGACAATCCGGCGCGTGTCGGACGAGCCCTCCCTCAACGCCGTGTCGAGCGCGCTGCTCGACAACCAGCACCGCTTGAAGATCCTGCGGGACAAGGCAGCGCAGCAGAATACCTACCTTGTAATTTTCGGTCCTTTGAAGAGCGGCAAGTCTACGCTCATGAATGCGATCAGCGGCGCCTATGTGAGCGAGGTGTCGAGTTTGCCCGCCTATCCGTGTCTTGTGTATGTGCACGAGGGTGAGGAGCGGGAGTTTTCCCTCACGCGCTTCAACGGTGAGCGGAAGACGTTCCGCTCGGGTGAGGAACTGCAGAAGAACATCGAGGAGGCGCACGAACTGCTTGCGCACGAGATCCGCAAGGCCGATGAGGAGGGGCGGGTATTCAATCCGGCGCAGGATTATGAAGATGCCGTGCGGCGGATTGATTTTACGCTTTCGGCACCGGCGCTTCGGGAGTCGGGGACGATCCTTGTCGACACGCCCGGACTCTACACAAAGATGAAGTACAACTACGGGCAGCTCACCCGTGATTTCCGGGACACCGCCGCGTGCGCCGTCTTTGTCGTGAAGACCGACAATCTCTTTTTTGAGCAGGTCTTCAACGAGTTTGCGGATTTGTTGAATGTCTTCTCGCGGGTGTTTCTCGTCGTAAACATCGACTCGTCAAAAAAGGACCTCAGCCCTTCCGGTGAGCTGGAGCCGGCCTTGGAGAGCCGTGACCCGCGCAAAATCGTGGAGGCTTTTGAAACACTGACGGTCAGCGCGCAAATCCGCTCCGCTATCGAGAGCGGTCGCCTGCGGATTTACCTGATCGATCTTCTGCGCACCGCCGAGAGGCGTTTGCGGGAGTCGAAGGAAGAGGGCGCTTCGCTGGAAACGGAGACCCGCGGCGCGGACGAGGCGGAAGGCCACGATGCCGCCGCGCCGGAGGCTGACACGGAAGAGGAGACAGACATCGCGGCGGGCGTGGAGTCCGCTGATCATGAAGATGCGGTAGGGCCTTCCTCAGCGGGCGGCGACGCGGTGACCGGCGGAGAGGTTGTCCGTCCCGAGACGGAAGTGCAGCTTGGTTTTGATGCCTTTGTCGACGACCTCACCGAATATTTGAACAGCAGCGACTATATTGTCGAATTCATGTCCGACAGTCTGCGGCAGGCAAAGTCCGTCCTCGACGAAACGGAAGAACAGGCGGAGTCACCGCCTGTCGCTGACCTGCGCGCCCGCATTGAGGACCTGAAAAAGGCCTCGGATGAGAAAGAGAACCAGCTCAATGCCGTCCGCTTCCTTGGCGAGGACAAGTGGGACCATCCGCTGGAAGAAATGCTCGGCAGCCTGCGGGAGCGTGTGAAGGAACAGGCCTTGTCTGTCCTCCCGGGCCTCAAGGCGAGCCTTCGCGGGGAGGTCGACAGTTGGTATGAGTCGGATGAAAGCCTCGGTAATCTGCTCGTCGGGCGCAGCCGTTCACGGATCGCCGAGGCGTGTGCCGGAGCGCGCAGTAAGGGCGCGCAGTTGATTGACGAGAGCGCGCGGGAGAAGGATGCCGGACTGCGCCTGAACTCGGAGATTCTTCATTGCCTCCGTGATCTCGGACTGTCGCTCGACGACATCTACCCCGCGTTCGAGCCCGAGGCGAAGAAACGGCTCGCGGATGTGCCCAACCTGCCCGATACCGGCGCGCTGGAGGAGGGGCTGCCCGTGCGGCGCACGGTTCTAGATTGGATCATGTTCCGGTCGCCCGCTGCCGTGCGGCGCCGCCTGTTGGGTGAGTCGTCCCCTTCGGACCAGCCTATTTCCGCGGGTCTTAAGGCCAAGCGGTTGGGCGATGCAGGCCGTGACTACCTTGCCGAGTCCATTGAGCAGTATGCCGTGGAAGCGTTCGAAAACAGTGTTGTGAAGGACTTGGAAAGTGTGTTGGACGCCTACGCCGCGTTCTTCAAAAAGCACCTCGCCGAACGCCTCGACCGTAAGGCAAGCGAGTTGCAGAAGGTCTCGTCGGACCTGCGGCGGCGCTACCAGGCGCAACGGTCCGCGCTCGACGCGCTCGACGGCCTTGGCTCCGCGACGCAGCGGTTGCGCGGCGAAGTGAACGACTTGCATGTGCGTTTTGTGGGGGACAAACGAAGTCTCGACTCCGACGCGGAGGGCGTGAATGATGCCGAGAATGCGGACGATCAGGACGAAGACGACGAAGGTGAGGCGTGGGATTCCGGCTTGGATCTGCCGGATGACGGCCGCATTGTCTGAGGATCGGCGCCGTCCGCGCGGCATGCTGGCAACGCCGCCCGCTCTCGATCATCCGGCCCGCGGAGCGGGGCGGCGCATTTCTCCGCAATTATGGACCTAAAAGACTTCTTCGCACACTGGCATCTGAGTGAGAATCCGTTTCTCGCCGAGGAGGCGCGCAACGACGCGGTCTACGCCCGGACTCTGGAGGCGACCGTCACCCATCCGGACTTCCAGAAGATCGAAGGGAATCCGCAGAACCCGAGCACATCCATCGTTTTCGGGGAGAAGGGCAGTGGAAAGACCGCCATGCGCCTGATGATCGAACGGCGGTTGCGGTCGTACAACAAAGAGCAGCCAAACGGGCGGGCGTGGATCGTGCGCTACGACGACATCAACCCCGTGCTCGACCGGCTCTCGCATAATCTGTCCCTCAAAGATCCCGCCGACTGTCTCGACCACATAACTCTTTCCGATCATCAGGACGCGATCCTCAGCCTCGCCGTCACGGAGTTGCTCGACTGGATCCTCGGAGAGGATACGGACGCGGAAGACAAGCGCTGGCGGAAGGCAGATCACAAAGCGCTCCGGAAAATGAGCCGCGAAAAGCGACTCGACCTCGCGCTCTTTGCCCTGCTCTACGACCAGCCTGCCCACGGTGACGACGGCAGCCGTTGGTCCCGAATCCTGCGAATCCTGCGCGTGCGCCCGCTCCTCGACCGCACGGGGCTGGGCATTGCCGCATTGCTCTTCGGCCTCGCGGGGCTGGCCGGGGCGGGGGTATGGCATTTCACAGACCCCGCCTCGCTCGAGTGGAAGATCACCGCCGTGGCCGGGACGCTTGGTTTTGTCCTCCTTGGGGCGGCATGGGTGTCGGGCAGTTTCCGCCGCTGGTTGCGCGCGGGGCGCGTGCGCGACGCCATCCGCGCCGTCAGCCATACCCGCAAGGCGCTCTCCCGCGGTTTCTGGAACCTGCCGGAAAACGCCGGCACGCTCGCGCTCCTCCCCGACAAGGAGGACCAGGACAAGCGCTACGAAATGACACAGCGTCTGCTCCGTGTTCTCGGGGCAGTGGGCTACGACTCACTCGTCGTCCTCATCGACCGCGTCGACGAGCCGGTACTCATCAATAGCGACGTGGAACGCATGCGCAAACTCGTCTGGCCGCTGCTCAACAACAAATTCCTCCAGCAGGAACGTGTCGCCGTGAAGATGCTCCTGCCCATCGAACTCGGGCACCAGGTGGAGCGCGAAGACACCGCCTTCCAGCGGCAGGCGCGCCTCGACAAGCAAAACCTCATCAACCCGCTGCGCTGGACCGGGGCCACGCTCTACGACCTCTGCAGCCGCCGGTTCCGCCACTGCCAGAACGCGGACGGTGCCGACGCCCCCGTCGAGGAGTTGAAAGATATCTTTGCCGACGACGTCGGCCACCATGAGCTTGTCGAGGCTCTCGACCAAATGCATCAGCCGAGGGATGCCTTCAAATTCCTCTACGCCGTCATCCGGCGGCACTGCGAAAACACCCCCGGCGACGCCGCCGAGTACAAAATCCCACGGCTTACCCTCGAACAAGTGCGGCGCGAACAGAGCGACCGCGTCATGAACCTCTACCGCGGCATCAGCGCCCACTGATCCCAAGAGTTTCCATAAACGCCGCCGGCCCCCGTCCGTCAGTCCCCAATACCGCCTGGCTTTCCTGATTTGATGCCGTCGAGAGTCGTGAGCCCAGTCCCCGGGTTCGATCCCCACCGTAGCCACCGCGGAACATAGTGGTAATTAACTGTTTTTCATGAAAAATAATTAATCCGCTCATGAATCAAGCATTGCTGCCTGTGTCAACTTTTGTATTAGCTCTGAGAAATTAAATGGAGAAATATGTCGTTGGCCCTTCGGCCTTACGGGTGTGCGTGCTGTGCCGCGCGGGCGAGGCTGACGAGGATTGCTTCGCGGGGGTGAATGCCGGCGCGGCGCATGGCAAGAAGGACGGCACCGCCGACGGGCGGCAGTCGCGGTTGCACCGGATGTGCTGCCGGGCATTCGCGTTCCAGAGCCGCTAGGACACGATTTCGATACAGCGGGAACTCCGTGAGACCGCCGCAGAGCGCGACGGGGCAGGGCACCGGAAAGGGAACCCGCCGCGCCGCCGCAAGAACGAGGTGCGCCAGCTCATCCGCGCCCCGGTCGAGAATGGCGGCGGCAACCGCGTCGCCGCCTTCCGCCTGCTCGATGACAACGACTGCGAGCGCGGCGACATCACGGCGCGGCACACCGGTGCGGCTCAGTGTGCGCAGCCCTTCCGCGCCGAGGCGGTTGGTCAACGCCGTCGTCAGCGCGGTTTCCGGACCCCGTCCGTCCCCGGCGCGGGCGACGGCGGCAAGGGCGTCGCGCCCGAGCGCAAATCCCCCGCCGCCGTCGTCAATGAACGATCCGTGCCCGCCGGTCTGCACCGCTTCATCGTGCTCATTGCGTCCGTAGCAGGCCGATCCTGTTCCGGCGACGAGAATCAGTCCGGGCCCCCCCGCCAGCGCCCCCTCGTGGGCCACGCACAAATCTTGCCCGACACCGGTGCGGGCCGCCGGCGCGAGTGCAAGGGCGGCCACGGTCCGCGCCATGGCCTGCCGCTCCGCCTCGTTCGACACCCCCGCGATCCCGAGAAACGCCGCCTCCGCCGGTTGACGTTCTATCCCCGCCTTCGCGAATGCCTCATTCACCGCTGCCTCAATGGCCGCGCGTGCCCCCGAAAGCCCTATGGACGGGTCCACCGGATTCGACCCCGCCGCCGCCCCCCCCCCGAGACACGCCCCGGCCTCATCAGCCAGCCACGCCCGCGTATGACTCCCGCCCCCGTCGATCCCCAGAAACAGCCGCATGCGTCCGATCCTCCGCACCCCGGCGTCCCCGTCCAGCCCGAAAGTCAATGAATATTTCCGCGGGACACTTTTTTAATGGCCCAAAGTTATAATCGTTGACAGGGAATGATATGTATCAGCAGCAGCGTATCGCGCCGGGCATCGCACGGTGGCCTGCTCGTCAACAAATATAACTTAGAGCTATTTATTTCTTAGCTCACGGTTTTAATACTTGACGAGGGGCGGGGGTGTGGTTGCCCGGCGGGGCTATTTGTTTTCGGGCGGGTCGAGGTTGGCGGAGGGTTCGGCTTTCCCGTGGATGAGGGGGGCGTCGGGGAGGGGTTTGGTGCGCAGGCCGCCCATGGACTCGAAGCGGCGGGCGGTGACGAGGACGCGGCTGTCGAGGGAGCGCATGGCTTGGTTGAACGAATCGACGCTGCGGTTGAGGGCGTTGGCGAGGTTCTGGAAGTGCCCGCCGAGGGTACCGAGGCGTTCGTGGAGTTCGCCGCCGAGTTTGGCGATGGCCTCGGCTTCCTCGGCGATGCGTTCCTGCCGCCAGCCGAAAGCGATGGCACGCAGGAGGGCGATGAGGGTGGTGGGCGTGGCGACGAGGACATTGTCCCGGGCGCCGGCTTCGATGAGGGAGGGGTCTTTTTGCAGGGCGGCGCTGAAAAAGGCCTCGCCGGGGAGGAAGAGGACGACGAGTTCGGGGGTCGGGGCGAACTGCTGCCAGTATTTTTTGGCGGAGAGTTTGCGTATGTGGTCACGAATCTGGCGGGCGTGGTGGGCGAGGGCCTCGTCTTTGGCGGCGGCGTCTTCGGTCTCGACGGCGCGCAGGTAGGCTTCGAGCGGCGCCTTGGCATCGACGACGATGTTTTTGCCGCCGGGCAGGCGGATGATCATGTCGGGGCGCAGGGTGCCGTCGTCGCCGGTGGCGGAGGTCTGGCCGGTGAAGTCGATGTGTTCGACCATGCCGGCGAATTCGACGGTGCGCTGCAGGTGCATTTCGCCCCACCGGCCGCGGACGTTGGGGGTGCGCAAGGCCTGCACGAGGTTGCCGGTTTCGCGCTGGAGCTGCCCCTGGGTCTGGAGGAGGCCGCGCACCTGTTCGCGCAGACCTTCGTAGGCGCCTTCGCGGGCCTTCTCGATTTCGCGGATGCGTTCGGAGACGCTTTCGAGCGACTTCCGCAAGGGGTCGACGAGTTCGTGGATGGCCTGCTTGCGCTTCTCGAGTTCGCCGGTGGACTCGGTGCGGAGTTTGCCGAAGCTTTCACGGGCGAGTTCGAGAAAGGCGGTGTTGTTGTTCCGGAGGGCCTCGGAGGAAAGCGCTTTGAAGGTGTTTTCGAGCCGTTCACGGAGCTTCTGCAACTCGGCGATGCGCTCTTCGGCGGCCTTTACCTCGGCTTCGCGGCGGGTCCGCTCTTCGGTGAGCGCGTTGCCTAGGTCCCGTGACTCACGGCGGGTCTGTTCGAGGGCGTCCGTTGCCTTGCCGGCTTCCGTCTCCAGCCGTGCCCTTTCCTCGTCGCGCGCCCGCAGGGTGGATTCCAGCTCCGCGCGTCGCATGGCGGCGGCATGCTCGCGTCCGCGGAGGATGAAGAGCGCGGCGAGGGCGCAGAGGACGGCCCCGGCGGCGAAGCCCGCGATGAATGTTCCGACTTCCATCTTGATCGCTAGAATTCCGCGTCGACAATGAGGTGGCAATGGAAAGGTGCGCGGAGTTGCGCTTCGTCGCGGTTTTCGGGTTGTGCATGGTCCTCGCCGCCTGCGCGGCGGCGGCGGACGCGGACCTGCGCATCGCGGTGATCGGGGCCGACCGGGGTGACCCGGCGCATGCCGCCCTTCTGGCGGGGATGCGCGCGGCGGCGGAGACCGCGCGCACGGAGTTTTCCATCGAAACCGCGGTGCGCGACTGGACGGAGCGCGCGATGACGGCGGAGGCGCAGGAGCGCGTGTTGCGCGAGGTCGTCGGCGCTGGATATGAAGGACTTGTTATTGTGCCGCGACCGGAGCTGCGCTGGGAGTTGTTCGAGGATGTGGTGGTGCTGGCAGGCGGCGCGGTGGCGTGGGCGGGGACTGACCGCGAAGGCGCGAATGATGTGTTCCGCGCGGAAGCTCGGCGGCGTCTGCGGCAGGCCTTGGACGGGCTCGGGACGGAGTTTGCCGTCCGTCCGAGCCTGTATTTCGATGCGGACCTTCCGGTGGAAGCGGCGGAGCGGAATGCCAGCGGCGCGGTTGCGGTGGGCCTGAATCCCGCGTGGTTGCCGGCCCTGCGCGCGGGCGAGCTTTCGACGGTCGTGCAGCCCGATGTTTTCGGCACCGGGTTTGACGCTGTGCGGGCCCTCGGCACGGCGCTCGGCGAACCGCGCATGGAGTTTCTCCCTCGGGAGCCGGCGCGGCTGGTATTCACGCCGGAAGAGACCGATGCCTTCGCCGCGCTTTGGCTGGACTGGCTCCAATGACGCCGCTTCGCTGTCCCCATGTGCGGCCGCTTCATCGTCAAGACACCCCCTGAGGAACTCGCGCGCCGGTTCCGCGCGCGGATGGATGCGGGGGCGGTGTCGGCGTGGAATCCGCGCTACAATATCGCGCCGGGACAGGGAATTCTCTGTGCCTTTGACGACCGCGACCGAAAGTGCCGTTCGCTGGATTACTTTCACTGGGGACTGGTGCCGAAGTGGGCCGACGATCCGGACATCGGATGGCGGTTGATCAACGCCCGCGCCGAGACCGCCGCCGAAAAACCCGCCTTCCGCGACGCCCTGCGCTACCGCCGCTGCATTGTCCCGGCGGACGGTTTCTACGAGTGGAAGTCCGTCGACGGAGTGAAGCGACCGCACTTCATCCGCATGCGCGACGGCGGTGCCTTCGCGCTGGCGGGTCTCTGGGAACACTGGAGCCACCCCGGCGGTTCGGAGATCCTCTCCTGCGCTCTCCTCACGACACGCCCGAACGCGCTCATGGCGACGATCCACGACCGCATGCCGGTGATCCTGCCCGCCGAGGCCTACGACACGTGGCTCGATCCTGCCGTGACGAATGCCGCCGCCGTGCGCCCGCTTCTGCGCCCGTTCCCCGCAGAGGCGATGGAGGCGTGGCCCGTCGGGCCGGACGTGGGCAATACGCGCAATGACAGCCCCTCGCTCCTCGAGCGCCACGAATACCCGCGCGCGACCGACTTCTTCGACAAGCTGTTCCCCGGCGGCGGGCCGAACTAACGGGCGTCGGTCACCAGATTTGGACCAAATCCGAGTCCACGATGAGGCGGTCCCGGGTGGCCACGGGGATTCCGCGTTGTCTGGCCGTCGCGACGATAAGACGGTCCGCGGGATCACGGTGGAAGGTTTCAGGGAGAGCGTTCATTTCGACGGCGACTCCGTCGGTAATCGGAAGCACGCGGACGGTCGCGGGAGAGGTCGCGATTTTCAGGAAATCCGCCATCGGGCAGTCGAGTTCGACACGCCCCTTTTCTACGAGCAATGCTGTTTCCCAGATGCTGATGTCGCAGAGCCATGGGCGCTCCGGCGCGGGTAGAGCATCGAGAAAACTCCGTTCTTCCGCAGCCATCCGGTCGTCGCCAAGCAACCACCACAGCCAAATGTGCGTGTCGAGCAGAGGGACCGCTCTCATCGCAGCGCCTCGATCTCAGACGGATCCACAACCGGGGCAAACGGGTCGCCCTTGAACCGGCCTTTTCCGCGAAGGGCTGCCCATGGCGGATCTTTGCGGATGGGCACGAGCCGCGCGACCAATATTCCCCGCTTCGATATCTCCATTTCCCGGCCCGTCTCGTTCACTTCATCGATCAACTTCAGGCACTTCGCCTTAAACTCAGTGGCGGTGATTTCCATAGAATGACCAGTATGCATGACCGGTCGCCTGTGTCAATCTTTCGGGAGTATTCTGGCCGTTCGCGCGACCGGTTTCTTCGACAAATGGTCTCCTGCCGCCTACGCGAGGGGTTTCGATCCGTCGACGGCGATGGCGTCGTGGTAGTCGATCACTTTCTGCACGGCCGGATGCCCGCCGGGCTTGCCGAACTCCTTGTGCAGGCGGCAGGTCGAAAAGCTCCCGGACGCCTTTTGGTAGTCGTCTTCCCATGCCCGGTAGGTGGCTTCGTCTTCCTTTGTCTCCCATGGATAGCTTGAAGGCGGTCTTGCGACACGGCACCGCCATGGAAATTGCATACTTTCTCTCTTCTGGCCAGTGGTTGAACAGCGTTTTCGTGTTTCTGTCGTCAAATTTGGGGAAGGGCAATCCTCGCGGCAACGAATTTCCGCAGGCGGACTTTCGCGGCCCGCCGGGTTTCAAGCTTGCGTGGAGGGGCGGGGATGGGCTGTTTAAGACCTTTTTTCCCGTTTCATGGCACAGGTAATCGCTGTTCTCGATTTCGGTTCGCAATACACGCAGGTCATCGCCCGGCGTCTGCGCGAGTTTGAGGTCTATTCCAAGGTCTACCGCTACGACACTCCGGCGGAGCAACTGCGCGCGGAAGGCGTGCGCGGAATCATCCTCTCGGGCGGGCCGAGCAGCGTGTTCGCGGAAAAGGCGCCGCGGCCGGACACGGGGATCTTCGACCTCGGCGTGCCGGTGCTGGGCATCTGCTACGGCATCCAGCTGCTCGGCCACCTCCTCGACGGCAAGGTGGAGAAGAGCCACGAGCGCGAATACGGCCGCAGCGAGCTGACGGTGCGCGAGGCCTCGCCGCTCTTCGAGGGCATCCGCCCGCGCATCCAGGTGTGGAATTCCCACGGCGACCGGCTGGCCGCCCTGCCGCCGGGCTTCCGTGCCATCGCCGCGACGCAGAACAGCTCCTTCGCCGCCATCGAGGAGCCGACACGCAATTTCTACGGATTGCAATTCCACCCCGAGGTGTTCCACACCGAGCAGGGCACGGACATTCTGCGCAATTTCGTCATGGGGATCTGCGGCTGCACGGGCGACTGGACAATGGCGGGCTACGCCGAGAGCACCATCGAGCGTATCCGCGAGACGGTGGGCGACCGGCGCGTCATTCTCGGCCTGAGCGGCGGGGTGGACAGCTCCGTGGCGGCCGCCCTCATCGACAAGGCCATCGGCGAGCAGCTGACCTGCGTGTTCGTCGACAACGGTCTCCTGCGCAAGAAGGAGCGGGCGGCGGTCGAAAAGCTCTTCGGCGACAACTTCCACATGAACCTCGTCGTGGCCGAGGCGGCGGACCTCTTCCTCGACCGTCTGCGCGGGGTGACGGACCCCGAGCGCAAGCGCAAGATCATCGGCAACACTTTCGTCGAAGTGTTCGAGAGCGAGGTGGAGAAGATCGGCGAAGTCGACTTTCTCGCGCAGGGGACGATTTACCCGGACGTCATCGAGTCTGTGCCCATCGGCGGCAACCCGGCCGCGCTCATCAAGAGCCACCACAACGTCGGCGGCCTGCCCGAGCGCATGAAGTTGAAGATCCTCGAACCGCTCAACCAGTTGTTCAAGGACGAGGTGCGCCGCCTTGGCGAGGAGGTGGGCCTACCGCGCAGCGTGGTTTGGCGCCAGCCGTTTCCGGGGCCGGGCCTCGCCGTGCGCGTCATCGGCGAGATCACACCGGAAAACCTCCACATCCTGCGCGAGGCGGACGCCATCCTCATCGAGGAGATGAAGGCGGCGGATTTCTACTACAAGGTGTGGCAGAGCTTTTGCGTCTTCCTGCCTGTGCGCACTGTCGGTGTCATGGGTGACGAACGCACCTACGACTACGTTATCGCCCTGCGCATCGTGGAGAGCATCGACGCCATGACGGCGGACTGGGCGCAGCTCCCGCACGAGCTGGTGCAGAAGATTTCCACGCGTATCATCAACGAGGTGGCCGGGGTCAACCGCGTGGTGCTGGACGTTTCCTCCAAGCCGCCGAGCACCATTGAATGGGAGTAAAGTCATGCGAGTCGCTGTGAGATTGTTCTTCGCCGCTGTGTCCTTCGCCGCCACGGGCGCGGCCGCACAGGCCGGCGTCGAGGCGGAGGACGTCATTGCCATGGCGCGGGCCTACATCGGGCCGGAGGACAAACTCGACGCAGTGCATTCACTCGTCGTCGTGGGCACCGAGGTCCCCGCCGGCGACGGGCCGGATGTCCGCTACACAGCGCACCTCATGCGCCCGCTCTACCAGCGGGTGGAGCAGGACGACGGACAGACGCTCACCGTCATGACGGTCGATCCGTTCGAGGGCTGGGTCATGCGGCAGCGGCACGGCCAGCCGCTCAGCTCGGCGATGATCGCCCCCATGGAACCGGCGACCTACGCGGAGATGCGCGTGAACACGATCATGAATCTGTATTTCTTCCGCGGGCACGAGAAATTCCGCGGCAGCGTGGAGTACCTCGGCAAACGCGATGTCGAAGGCGAACCGGCGCACGTTCTCGAATACCGCTTCGGACGGCGCGGGCGCATCGTGCGCGCTGTCCATGCGGAAACGGGTCGGCTCCTCACGACGGAGATGGACGGCGGCGTCATGCTCCGCGAGCGCGGCGAGCAGCGGGTCGACGGACTGCGCTTCCCCACGGAGATCGAATCCTACATCAACGGCGAACTGGCGGGGCGGATCACACTGGAGCAGATCCGCGTGAACCCGGAAATCGACGAAGCCATCTTCGACTATCCCTCCAACTTGTAGCGGTCCGGACTATGCGTGTATTTGATTCCAACGACCCGCGTTTCTACCGCAAGCTCGAGTCCTTCATTGCGAAGCGTTCGCGGGACGAAGGCGTAGAGTCCGCCGTGCGCGGCATCCTCGCCGACGTGCGCGCCCGCGGCGACAAAGCCGTCCTCGAATACACCCGCAAGTTCGAAGGCATCGACTTCCGCCCGCGCGACCTCCGCGTCCCGGCTGCGGAGCTGGCCTCCGCGCGCCGCGGGCTCGACCGCGAGGCGCGTGCGGCGGTGCGCGACGCCATCGGTTGCGTGAAAGCCTTTCACAAGGAGGGGTTGCCGCGCTCATGGCGCGGCCGCAACCCGCACGGCGCGCGCTTCGGCGAGCGCTGGTATCCGATCCGCCGCGTCGGCATCTACATCCCCGCCGGCACCGTGCCGCTGGTCTCCACCGTCGTCATGACGACTACCCTTGCGAAGCTTGCGGGTGTGCCGGAGATCGCCGTCTTCACCCCCGCGCGCAAGGACGGAACCCTTGCCCCGGAGATGCTCGCCGTTCTCGCCATGTGCGGCATCGGCGAAGTGTACCGGTTGGGCGGTGCGCAGGCGATTGCGGCGATGGCTTACGGCACCCGCACGATCCCCGCCGTGCACAAGGTCATGGGCCCGGGCAACGCCTATGTCGCCGAGGCGCAGCGGCAGGTCTTCGGCGAAGTGGGCGTCGACCTTCTCCCGGGGCCGAGCGAGGCCCTCGCCCTCGCCGACTCCACGGCGCGGCCCGACTACATCGCGGCCGACCTCCTCGCCCAGGCGGAACACGGCACCGGCAAAGAGAAAATCTACTATATCTACCTCGACGAAGCGCAACGCAAGGCGGTCGAGGCGGCGATCGACCGCCAGCTCCCCGCCCTCGGCAACCGCGACGCCATCGCGCGCGTCCTCAGAGCCGGCTCGGCTTTCATCCGCGCGCAGGACCTGGACGACGCTGCCGCCATCGCCGACTTCATCGCCCCCGAGCACCTCGAACTGCACGTCGCGGCGGAGTCCTTTGAACCGCTCATCAAGCGCATCACGACGGCGGGGACGATCCTGTGTGGGCACGATTCGCCCACCGTCCTCGGCGATTTTGCGGCCGGTCCCAGCCACACGCTCCCCACCAACCGCACGGGCCGCTTTTTCAGCGGGCTGAAAATCACCGACTTCATGCGGCGCAGCAGCGTCGTGCGCTATGACCGCCGTTCCCTCACCAAGGCGCGTCCCGTCGTGGCGGCCTTCGCGCGCATGGAAGGGCTCGACGCGCACGGACGCTCCCTCGAAATCCGTTTCGACGGGGAAGGGGAGGGCGTATGAGCGCGACGGACGGCAGTCCCGCCGATTACGCGCGGACCCATATCGCGCGGTTGCACCCGTACGTGCCCGGCGAACAGCCGGACGACGGCAACTGGATCAAGCTCAACACCAACGAGCTGCCGTACCCGTGCAGCCGCGACGTTGGCCCCGCCATCGCCGCCGAAGTGGAGCGCCTGCCGCTCTACCCGAGCCCGCGCAGCATGCCCCTGCGCCGTGCCCTCGCTGAACACCACGGCGTCGACCCCGCGCAGGTAATCGTCGGCAATGGCTCGGACGACATTCTCAACCTCCTCACGCGCGTCTTCTGCGGTACGGACGGCGACGCCGTCATGGCCTTTCCGGGCTATTCCCTGTATCCCGTCATCACGGCTATCCGCGGGGCGGAGACCCACCGCGTGCGCTTCGGCGAAGACATGCGGCTGCCGGTCGACGCGCTCGCCGCCGCCAAACCGCGTATCCTCTTTCTCACGACACCCAACGCGCCGACCGGCGTCGGCTTTGCCAACGACGAAATCGCCCGCCTTCTCGACGCCGTGCCGGGCATCGTCGTGGCCGACGAAGCCTACGCCGACTTTGCCGAGTCCACCGCCGCCGATCTCCTCGGACGCTATCCGCGCCTCGTCGTCACGCGCACCTTTTCCAAGAGCTACGGGCTCGCCGGCCTGCGTGTCGGCTACGCCCTCGCCCACGCGGAAACCGTCGACCTCCTCGACCGCGTGCGCGACAGTTACAACGTCAACCGCCTCAGCCAGGCCGGGGCGCTCGCCGCCCTGCGCGACCAAGCCTATTTCCGTGAGACTGTCGCCCGCGTCAAGGCGACGCGCGCGCGCTTCAGCGCGGAGCTGGAAGAGCGCGGGTGGTTCACCTACCCCTCGAGCGCCAACTTCGTCTTCACCCGCCCGCGCGCCGCCGACGGGCGCGAGGGCCCGGAGACGGCGGAAGCCCTCTTCCGGTTCCTCCGCGAGCACCGCGTCCTCGTGCGCCATTTCCCGTCGGATCCGTTGACAGCACCCTTTCTGCGCATTAGCATCGGCACCGATGCGCAAATGACCTCCCTTTCCCAAATCATCGACCAATGGCAGACAACCGACTGAGCAAACGCCGCCGCGAAACCACCGAGACCCGTATCGAACTCGCCCTGCAGATCGACGGCAACGGTAGCGCCTCCGCCGCCACCGGCATCCCCTTCTTCGACCACATGCTCACGCTCTTCGCGCGGCATGGCCTCTTCGACCTCGAAGTCAAGGCCGAGGGCGACCTCGATGTCGACTACCACCACACCGTCGAGGATGTCGGCATCGTCCTCGGCGAAGCGGTGAAAGAAGCCCTCGGCGACAAGCGCGGCATCCGCCGCTACGGCTTCTGGATACTCCCTATGGACGAGTCCCTCGCCCGCGTTGCCCTCGACCTCGGCGGCCGCCCCGCCCTCGTCTACAAAGTGGATGCCCGCGAACTCTTTGTGCGCGACTTCAACATCCAGCTCGTCAAAGAGTTCTTCCAGGCCTTCGCCAACGCCTGCGGCGCCAACGTGCACATCGCCCTCGAATACGGCGAGGAACCCCACCACATCGCCGAAGCCGTCTTCAAAGCCTTCGCCCGCGCCCTCGACATGGCCACCCAATACGACGGCCGCACCGGCGACTCCCTCCCCACGACCAAGGGGCTGCTGGCCTGAGGGCATGGCGCTCCGCTCTCGTAATCCGGACGATGCGAAACCGCCTTGGAAGCGGTCCGCGCCGAATGCTGTACGTGATGAAACGGAGCACGGACATTCTTGTCCGTGTTGGACCGGGGCACGGGTAGGACGAATGCGAAGCGGAGATGGCCGGAGGCAATACCCGTGCCCCATTGGGCGAAGCGGGCCCGGATTGAAACGAAGCACAGTAGTTGATTTTCAACATGTCGTTGTTTCCCTCCTCGGGACTTGTCCGTTTCGGACGGGGCACCGGTGGTGGACCCTGTCGGTTACAGCGTGGGATCGTATGATCGCGGGCCTTCGGGCACCGCGGACCCGACCGCCAGGATGGCAGTCGGCTACGACGCACGAACCGAACCGCAGCGTGCTGTGCAAGTGTGCGCACGGCTCCTCCATGATGCGCCGGGTGCTCATGCGTCGTCTCGAAAGATTATCCATTGACAATTCCATGCCCGTTCCACCAGATTTCTCCGATCTGCGGCGGACGCCGTGCAAGAATCGTTACGCAACCATCCAAGCAACAAAGAACCCCCGACAGCGAAGGAGAAAATGGTGAGCTTCCAAACCCCCGAAGAGACGCTTCGAGAATACGAAAAGCGGCTGTCCCGCCAGTCATGGGACTTGGTGAAAGAGCTTATTCACGAGGACGCGGTCTTCATCTTCACGGAGTCGACTTTCCGAGGCAGAGACGAGATCCGCCAGGCCTTTGAAAAGACCTTCGATCTGATCAAGGAGGAGAAGTTCTGGATCACGGATCTGAATTGGGTCGCGGAGGCCGATCATCTCGCTTCATGCGAATATCTTTTCAATTGGGAAGGCGTTATTCACGGAACCCCGTCTTCTGGAGGCGGAAGGGGATCCTCTGTTCTCATCAAAACGAATGACGGATGGAAAATCATTCTGGAACATCTGGGACCCCCCGCAAAGTAATCCATTCTCAGCCGGGCATCCGTCGTGCCAAGAGGGGCCGTGGCGCTCGGACAAGCCCGGGATCGAAGAGCGGGCCAACGGTATTATGCGGTTAAACCTGTCCGCCGTAGCCGTCCCGGCGAAGGAGGGAGAGCCGCACTCCTGCGAGCCAGCAGCTCATCCGAGTGCCATTCACAAGAGGGGCCGTGTCTACACTTCGTGAGAGAGACTTGGTCTTCGACATGCCGACGCTGCGCTCCTCGGAACCGGTCCGTCTCGGACGGGGCACGGGTTGGATAAAAGCGAAGCGGAAAGGGCCGGAGGCGAAACCCATGCTTCGTTGAGCGGAGCGGACACGGATTCGAACGGCGCACGGACATTCCTGTCCGTGGAACGCCCCAATCGTTAGCGACGGTCTTGGGCAGGGATCGGCCGACGGTTTTGCGG
>JAFIGH010000040.1 GCA_020831525.1 Opitutales bacterium | reverse complement strand
CTTTTATCGCAAGAGCCTGCCCCCCAAGGCCTTGCGGCCTCTGGGACAGGCTCTAACTACGGTAATTCAACCGCACACGGTCACCGCATTGCTTAGCGCACCCGCCCATCCGCAGTTGTCTACGCCCAATCCTGGCAGTCAAATCAGGGGTTCGCGGAGACTCGCAATTTTGCGATCCTCCGTCTAAACCGAGCCCCATGGGTGTTTTATTGTTAATGATATTCCGTCCTTTGTTTCTCGGAGTCAATAGCATCTGCAATGAATAGAAGTTCCGGAGTGGATAGCTCTCCTGGAAAAAAGGTTTTCCGTTCATCTTTGGCCTTCAGGCACATCTTTCCTGTGATTGTGCGTTTTGCCTCGTATTGTGTTGCAAGAATAACGATTTGTTTATATTCTTCGATTACGTTGGTGAATTGGTAATGACACCATCCTTTTGCTGAGTAAAAATAATGATCGCCCAAGATTCCCAACCCGAACCCCTTGTTTTGCCGGTTTATAAATTCGTCAATAATATATGCAATGAGACGCATGCGAAGTAGTGAGGTTTTACTTTGCCAATTCTGTTTCGTCTTCTGGCGCGATTTTATATACTCAAGTAGCTCGTACGAGGATAGCTTTTTGTGCCCATAGGGAATTTTCGCATTGAACCCGCGCACATATTCCTCGAACTCAGCAATTATCGATTCTCCGTCGATAGAGTTCTCTATTATCAGTTTCTTGTAATCAGTGTAGCTGAGGTTTGCCGAGCTGATCAGATAATCGGGAATTTCGCTATTGCTCATTCTTGAGGTGGTTTATAGGTTTTTGTGGTTTTGGTGATAACACGGTCTTGCGGGAGGTGCGGTTCTCTGTTAAAAACATTTCGTCTATAGAAAGTTTGGGCTTCGTTGCTGGCGGTTCGCGAATCGAATCACCCGCCGAGCGGAAACTCCGCCACGCCGGGGTGGGCGGCGTTGGCGGCGGAGAGGCGGAGGGCTTCGGCGCAGGCTTTGCGCAGGGAGGCGCCGCGGGCGCGTTCGGCAATGAGCGTGGCGAGGAACACATCGCCGGAGCCGGTGGGCGAAACGAGTTGGATATCGGGCGGTTGACGTTGGAAGTACCCTTCGTCCCGCGAGAGGACGGAGACCGGGTTTCCCCCGTCGGTGACGATCCATGTTTGCGCGGCGGAGGTCGCGGCGATGCGGCGGAGGCGGGCTTCCATCGTGCCGTCGGCGGGGTCCGCCCCTTCGAGGCGTTCGAATTCGTCGAGGTTGATCTTTACGGCGGTCCACGGGAGGACGGCCAGCTCCGCGAGCGGTTTGCCGTAGGTGTCGAGGTAGGCGGGGCCGGCGGGTGTGCCGTCGGGTGTGCCGTCGGGAAACCAGATTTCCGATACAGCGGCGGTGTGCTCCGCCGTCCAGCCCGGCACGCTTCCGCAGAGGGCGGCGGCGGTGTCCTCGCCGGGGCGCGCGGCTTCCACGGCTTTGCGCCAAACCGGCGGATCGACGGGACGGTCCGCTCCGAGGTAGGTGGTCTCCGCGCCGCCGGGGGTGCGGACGACCCAGCCCGCGCGCGCGTCGGCGGGGGCGTCGACGCGCCGGGAGCGGAACGGCTGGCCGCGCAGCCATGCCTCGCAGAGTCCGCCCACGGGGCCGCCTGCGATGTAGACCGCCGTGGCGGGCAGTCCGAGGCGCTGCGCCATGCGCGCCACGTTGATGCCCTTGCCGCCGGTCTGGAAACTGTCGGCGCGGGCGCGGTGGGTCTTTCCGCGAGTGTCATCCGCGTATTCCGCCGTGAATTCGGCGAGGATGTTGCCGGTGAGGGTGACGAGCTGCCGCATCGGTGTGCCCTCCTCCTATCAGCGGCGCTTCGCGCGGCCTTCCGGTTTGCGCAGGACGGCGATGCGGTTGGTGTTGGTGCCGCCTTTGTTGTTGTTCACGCCCCAGCAGTTCGCCGTCTTGGTGAACTCCTGTTGGTTCACCATGACGAGGACGGGGACAAATCCCGCCGACTCGGCGAGCGGCACGACAATCTCCTCGAGGTTGACCGTCCCTTTGAGGACCTCGCCCACCTCGAAAGCCACCCACCCGCCGGGCCGGAGGATCCGCCAAAGCTCGGTGAAGACACGGCTCATCGCTTCCTCCCACTGCTTCGGGCGGTTGAACTGCCACACCGGCACCGTCTTGGCGTCGATGTTGTTGAACCAGCAGCGGAGCCAATTGTCGTATTTATAATCCACGATACCGAGAAACGGGGGCGAGGTGACAACGAGTTGCACCGTGCCGCTTGCGATCTCGGGCGTCTCGTCGCAGGAGCGGGTGAGGAGGCGGGCTGTCGCGGCGGCGGCGTGCAGACGGCGGCGGTCCTCGGCGGAGACGGTCTTGAGCAGCTGGCGCGACTTTTTCAGGATGATGGCGGGGACGTCGCGCGGCGGCGGGGTCTGGTTGCGCTTGGCGTTGATCTTACGCTGCCGGTCGATGCTCACCGCTTGGTTGGGCGGCAGGCTGTAGACCGAGAAGAATCCAGGGGAATGTCCCGAGAGGCGGTTGGTCGCGATCATGCGGATCCAGTTGTCGACAGGGTCGAGGGTGCCCTGCGCGCGCAGGTGGCGGCGCAGCGCCCCGAGAGCGCGGAGCGTATCCGGATGGTAGAAGACGAGCAGGTCCTCCCGGAGGTCTTCCGGCTCGGCGGTGGTCCAGTCGATTTCGCCGAGGCGGCGCTCGATGGCCACCGGGGTGGGCGGGGCGAGGCGCGGGCCGGTGAGGACCGCCCCGAGAGGACTGATGTCGCACCCGGCCACAGCGCGGTCGAGGAGAGCCGCTTCCAGCAGTGTCGTCCCGCGCCCCATAAAGGGATCGTAGACGAGGTCGCCGGGTGCCGTCAGCCGCGCGATGAAAAAGCGGGGCAACTGCGGCTTGAAGCAGGCGCGGTAAGAGACCTCGTGCAACGGGTGTCCGGCGCGCTGCTTCGACGTCCAGAACTCGTTCGTGAGAATCGGCACCGGCGCGCGGGTTTCGCACGGGAGCACGGTTTCGGCGCTCGTTTGATCGAATCCGTCGAAGCGCCGGATCTTCTCGATGAACGCCGCTTCCGGAGATTCCGGCGCGACCGACTCTGTGTAGGCGAAAAACTCCCGCTGGACCGTTGGCATGCGATCCATTCTCGACGCCCGCCACGCCCGTCGTCAAGGCACCGGGCATCCGGATTCCGCCGTCCAAGACCGCCGCGACAAAAATCTTCGCAGCTGTGATGTTTTCCGTCGCGACAAAATGCTTCGCAGGCGGGGATTCTTTTGTCCGGAACGGCGCGCGGCGGCGGGAGTTTTCGCGGCCCGGCGCTGAGCGGAGTCTTGGATCGAGCGAATCCGGCGTTCATAAAAGAACGGAATTGCTTGATCAGAATACCAAGGGTGTTCCGCGGTCTGAAGGCACGCGCTCTTGCGAGACAGCCGCTTTTCGATGTGCCCTTGCTTGCTTCAGGCGGGGCTGAAGCGGAAATCGGCGATGTCGCCGTCCTTGAAGAGGTATTCCTTTCCTTCGATGCGGACCTTGCCGGCGTCGCGGGCGGCGGCTTTGGTGCCGTATTGCATGAGGTCGTCGTAGGCCATGACCTCGGCTTTGATGAAGCCTTTTTCGAAGTCGGTGTGGATGACGCCGGCGCACTCCGGGGCTTTCATGCCCTTGCTGAAAGTCCATGCGCGGACCTCTTTCTTGCCCATGGTGAAGTAGCTGGCGAGGCCGAGGAGGTCGTAGGTGGCGCGGATGAGCTGGCCGACGCCGGAGTCGGTCACGCCCATCTCGGCGAGGAAGTCGGCGGCTTCGGCGGGGGCCATTTCGCTGACTTCTTCCTCGAGTTTGGAGCAGATAACGGCGATTGAGGCGCGGTGGCGGTCCGTCACATGGTCGCGCACCGCCTGCACATGCGGGTTGGCGCCGGGGTCGAGGATGTCATCCTCGGAGACGTTGCAGGCGAAGATGACGGGCTTGCGCGAAAGGAGGTGGAAGGCGCGCAGGCGCGGGCGCTCTTCTTCGGCGATGTCGAGGGTGGAGGCGGGGCGGCCTTCATTGAGATGGGGAATGAGGCGGTCGAGGAGGGCGACATTGGCCTGGGCCTCTTTGTCCTGGCCGCGCGCCTTTTTGATCTGGCGCTCGCGCTGGGACTCCGCGGACTGGAGGTCGGCGAGAACCAACTCCGTTGTTATGACGTCGATGTCGCGCACGGGGTCGACGGAGCCCATGCTGTGGATGACGTCGTCATCCTCGAAGCAGCGGACGACTTGAATGACGGCGTCGACCTCGCGGATGTTGGCGAGGAACTTGTTGCCGAGTCCCTCGCCCTTACTCGCGCCCGCGACGAGGCCGGCGATGTCGACAAATTCAATGGCGGCGGGAATGACCTGCTGCGGTTTGGCGATCTTGGCGATGGCGGCGAGCCGTTCGTCCGGCACCTGCACGATGCCCACGTTGGGCTCGATCGTGCAAAACGGATAGTTGGCCGCCTCGGCCTTGCGCGAGCGGGTGACGGCGTTGAAGAGCGTGCTCTTGCCGACGTTCGGGAGTCCTACGATGCCTGCCTGCATGGGAAATGGGTCAAATCCTCCACAATGGCGGGTCGGCGTCGGCGGCGTCAAGGCTGCGGGGGGCGGCGGCGCGGGTATTTCCGGGGTAGACGATGCCTGGAAGCGAAGACGGGACTTGCGCCCTCCGACAGCCATCCTGCCTATCCGCGGGAGCCATGCCGCGCAGTGCCCGAAGATACGGCATGAGCAGAGATACGTCCTCGTGCCCATGCCATCCATGTCAATAAATAAAACCGTGAGATGTGTATCCGCATGTCAAATCATTTTTCCGTGAGGTGATAATTTGTGATTTCATAACTGTGATTTCATAACTATGGGAAAGAAATCTGAGGGCGGGGACGGCGCGGCGCTCGGGTCGGTCGTTGGCTTGCGGGAGCGTGGCTCTACAGACCGTATGAAACCTCGTCGACGCCGGTCGGTTCCGGGGGCGGTTGCGGGCAGGAGAAGGAGAGGAAGACGAAGAGTGAGTGGAGGATGAGGCGGGGGTTGCTTTGGCGGTCGGCGGGGGTTTGAGTGGGCGCTTTGTTTGATGAATGAACCTCCGACAGTGTCGACGCGGGACATGCCGGGCGAGGTGGGCCTCGTGACGTGGGAGGACTATGTCTGCGCGGAGCGTTTTGTGTGCGAGGGCGGTGCGGAGCTGCCGGGGTTTACCCTGCGCTACGAAACGTACGGGCATCTCAACAAGGCGCGGGACAACGCGGTGCTGATCTGCCACGCGCTCAGCGGCGACCACCACTGCGCGGGGATCCACAGCCTGAACGACCGGAAACCGGGCTGGTGGAATAATATCATCGGCCCGGGCAAGGCGATCGACACGGAGCGGTTCTTCGTCGTTTGTACAAATGTTCTCGGCGGGTGCCAAGGGTCGACGGGACCGTCTTCGGTGGATCCGCGCACGGGGCAGCCCTATCATCTGGACTTTCCGCTCGTCTCGATAAGCGATATGGTGCGGGCGCAGGAGCGCATGTTGCGCGAGGCGCTCGGGATTGAGCGGCTGCACGCCGTGGTGGGCGGTTCGATGGGCGGAATGCAGGCCTTGCAGTGGGGCATCGCTTTTCCCGACCGTGTCGACCGGCTCATCCCCATGGCGACGACGGCGCGGCAGAGCGCGCAGGCCATCGCCTTCAACGAGGTCGGGCGGCTCGCCATCATGCAGGATCCGGAGTGGAAGGGCGGCAGCTACGGTCCCGGCGGCGGTCCCGACGTGGGGCTGGCGGTGGCGCGCATGATGGCGCACATCACCTACCTCAGCGACCGGGGCATGGAGGACAAGTTTGGCCGCGAGCGGGTGCTGGGAGACTCCGCGCGCTCGCATTTCGACGCGGAGTTCCAGGTGGAAAGCTACCTGCGCTACCAAGGGCGCAGTTTTGTCAACCGCTTCGACGCCAATTCGTATTTGTACATTTCCAAGGCGCTCGATCGCTTCGACCTGCACGGGCCGGGGGGCACGCTGGAGGAGACGCTCCTCGCGGTGCGGGCGCGTGTGCTCGTGGTGGGCTTTTCGAGCGACTGGCTGTTTCCGCCCGCGCAGAACCGTGCCATCGTTCACGCCCTCCTGCGCTGCGGCAAAAACGCCTCTTACGCGGAACTCGAGACCTCCCTCGGGCACGACAGCTTTCTTGTTCATTCGCCGGAACTCTACGAACTTGTGGGCCGGTTCCTCACGAATTGAAGCCACGCCGCACGAAGACGCCATGCCGCGACAGCACATCAAACGCGAGACGGACCTGCAGATCATTTCCGAATGGATCGAGAGGGGCGCGCGCGTGTTCGACGCGGGCTGCGGGCGCGGTATTCTCCTCGAGCACCTCGCGAACACGCGCGGGAGCTACGGGTTGGGGGTGGATATTGACGCTTCTAAGGTGGCGAGCTGCGTGAAGCGCGGCGTCAACGTCTACCAAGGCGACGCGCTGCGCCTGCTCGCGGAATTCGGCGACAACAGCTTCGACTGGGTCATCCTTTCGCGGACGCTTGATGAGGTGGGCCGGCCCGCCGACATCCTCGACGAGAGCCTGCGCGTGGGCCGGCGGGTGGCGGTGGGGTTTGTCAACCACGGCTATTGGCTCAACCGCTGGTCCCTTCTCTTCACCGGTGTGCGCACCTGCAACGAGGTGTTTCCTTCGCCGTGGGAGGAGGCGGTGCCAAGCAACCCCGTGTCGGTGGCGGCCTTTGAGGCCTATTGCCGCCGTGCCTCCGTCCGGATCGACGCTGTCGCCCACCTGCGCGGCGACTGGCGCCGACCCTGCCGCTGGTGGCCCGCCCTGCGCGCAGGCTACGCCGTCTACTCGGTAAGCCGGGGCTGAAACAGCGGCAGCACTCGACTAAATCCCCCATCTCTTGTTTCTCAGAGATACTACTGAAGTCGACACATTTCCAAGAAAATATGCATGAGCGACTTGAAGGAAATTTTTATATCAATGGCTAGAGATCATTCTTCGGATGCTGCCGTGGTTTTTGGATGGGGCTATGACGGTGGTTGGGCACCGGATGTGTTGGCGCGGTGAAGTGGGTAATGCTCGGCAGGTCGTCACCGGCCTGTTGGGGTGTTTGTCCAGAAACAGGAAGGGTGCCGAATCGGAATCGCTTGTTGTCGGGATTTTGGCGAATCGTGCGGGCCGCGGCTTGTGCCCTACCGCCCGGTTGAAGGGCCGGACCGTGTGGTGGTCTGTTACACGCAGGATTTCAAGCGCCGCGCTCGTGTGAGTGGTGCGCCTCGTTGAGCACTATCCGGCGCCGGGTGTGTCTCGGTGAAGGTAAATGCTTCGAGTTTCATGAACCGGCCCGGTGTGTACCTCTGGCGTGGTGCGGTTGGTCAATCGGTGAGGGCGGTGGCTACGGTTGGAGGGAGAAGCGGTAGAAGCGGCGGTCGCCGGAGGGGCCGGGATGGTGGGTGAAGGAGAGTTCGCCCAGACTGTCGGAGGTGAAGGTGCCGACTGGATCCCAGTCGAGAAGGTCGCTTGACCAGATAGCGGAGTAGGTGCGGTCGGGCAGGCCGATGAGGACCGGGCTGGCTTCACCAACCGGGGCTTCGAAGGAGAGGGTCACGAGGGTGAGGTCGCCGTCGTCGGGCGCGCGCACGATGGCGGTAACGATTCCGGTGGCTTCGCCGCCGTAAGGATCGCTGAGGGTGTAGTGAAATGTATCGCGTCCGGTGAAAGCGGGCGGGGGCGTGTAGGTGACGCTGCTTTCGCCCAAGGTGACGGCTCCGCCGCGCGCGGTGATGGTGGCGGGCAGTTCGATTTCGATAGGATCTTCGTCGGGGTCAAAGTCGTTGCGCAGGAGGCGGGCAAGGGGGATCTCCACGGGCGTATCCATGGCCACACCGATCATGTCGGGACCGGCGACGGGGTCTTCGTTCACGGGCGTCACGCGGAGTTCGCGCACGGCCGGTTCGCTCGTCGTGCCATCGCTCTCGGCGAGGACAAAGCGCACAAAGCGCGGGGTGGCGTCGGGAAAGCGCTCGTTGTTAACAAAGGTGATGTTGCGAATGAGCGCGCGGGTCGCGGTGAGGGTGGCGTTTTCGGTGAGGAAGGCGGTCAGGGGGCCGCCGCCTTCCCCGCCCCCGAGGAAGGTGCCGATGACAGCACTGCCGAAGCGAATCGTGTTTTCGCCGTCGAGCGAAATGCGCCCCGCGCCGAGGCCTTCGTCGCGCACCCCGAGGGCATCGCCGTCCTGCGGGCCGATGGCAAAATCAATGAGAAGTTCACCGCCGCCGAATGCGATCGAGTCGGGATCGGTGAGGCTGGCGAAGGGATCGATCCTGACGACGCCGTCGCCCTCCGAATAAGCGAGCGCGAAGGGCTGGAGGGTGATGACGGGGGGCGTGTTCTCCGCATTCACGGTGATGAGAAAATCGCGGCTTGCGCTCAGTGGCGGGGCTCCGTCGTCAGTCACGGTTACCGTGAAACCAAAGGCCCCGGGCGAGAGCGGCGTCCACGCGAAGGCACCTGATTCAGGATCGATGTGGGCATCGGCGGGCGCATCGGGGCCGAGCGAGAAGGTGAGCGTTTGCGCGGGCAAATCCGAGTCAGAGGCAATGGCCGTGAAGGTCACAGGTTGCCCGATAAAGGTCACGCGGTCAGCGATGGGGTTGAGGACGGGCGCATGGTTCACCTCGTTCACCGTGATGTCGAAGGTGCCGATGTCACTCAGCGCGGGCAGGCCGCTGTCGGTGACGCGCACGCCGATGGTGTAGGTCTGGCCGCCGTGGGTCTCGCCGGTGGCCCAGGTGAGGCGTCCGGTCGAGGGGTGAAGGGTCACGCCGGCGGGCGCCCCGGGTTCGAGCGTGAAGGTGAGCGCATCGTCGGCGTCGGGATCGGTCGCGGCGATGATAAAGGTCAGAGTCTGGCGCTCATCGACGACGCGGTCGGGAAGCGGACCAAGGACGGGCGGTGAGTTTGTGAGCGTGACGAGCGTCTCCGCCTGGGCCGCCGACGGTGTTGCTTCGCGATTTCCGGCGGCGTCGGTGGCGACACTGTAGAAGGCGTAGGCCTTGCCCAACTCCCCTTCGAAAATCGCCTCGCGCCCCGTTGTGCCAACGATCCAGGGGAGGAAGGGGCCGCCGTCCTCCGAGACAAAGATATCAAAGAGGGCCACACCGCTGAGGTCGTCGGTGCCCTCCCAGGAGACGATGAAGTGATCAAAGCTTTCCGCCGGGAGCGGATCAACGGAGCTGACCGGGGGCGTGAGATCCGTTGGCTGGGGCGGTTCGTAATGAAGCTCATAGCTGCCCGTGCTCTCGAAATCGAAAATGTGGATACGGTCTTCCCGCACGGGGCGCTGCCCGAGTCCGAGGAAGGTGCGGTCGGTCTGCCAGAAATTTTCCGTGAGAAGGTCGGTGCCGTCGGAGCGGACCACGCGGACGAGGCGGAATCCATTGCCCGGATCGGGGGCGGCGAAATAAACAAAGCCGACGGGCACGGAGGCGGTGAGGGTGACGACCGGTTCCGCAGCCGTGGGGGCCGCGCCGAAGGAGAAGCCGGAGCCGATCCCGACCGGCTCGATGCGACCGTCGCTCAGGTAGAGGGTGTCGGGCAGGTCGAGGGAGTCGGGGATGTCATTGACGAGAAAGTCGGGGAGGCCGTCGTTCTGCGCTCCGGGGGCGCGGACAGCGCGTATCATTTCGTGGATACTGACGCTCTCGATGAGGGAGAGGCGGGGATCGCCGAGACCATCAAGGTGCTCGAAGGTGGCGTCGTAGGAGATGAAGAGCCCCTGAAGGGTGGAGGTGAGGAGCCAGCGGCCGATGGCGCGCTGGCCGGGAAGGATGTCGCCGAAGTTAGCCGTGAGGCCGGGCGAGAGGGGTTGCCCAGCGACTTCCGTGGCGATGATCTGAAAGTCGATGAAGAGCCCTTTTTCATTCTCCACAATTTTCGGTTGGGAAGAATTGATGCGGACGTTCCGGGCGACTCCATTGCCCGAGTTGGAGACCATGACACCGAGGGAAAAGGGAATGCTCGGCTCGATCACGTCGGTCCAGGGATCGTTTGCAAAAACATCGCGCTGGTGGAAGTAACGCACCTGCAAGGCGGCGCTGGGATAAACCGTGATGGGCGCGGGAACGAGCGGCACGGTGACGAGCAAGCCGGCCTGGCGGTAATGGAGGGTGCCGCCGACAAAGTATTCGAGAGGCTCGTCGG
Organism: Opitutales bacterium; assembly: GCA_020831525.1. Lineage (GTDB taxonomy): Bacteria > Verrucomicrobiota > Verrucomicrobiia > Opitutales > Oceanipulchritudinaceae > SLLG01. Next base: position 30,939 of record JAFIGH010000040.1, on the reverse strand, counting down.
GAGCGGCTTCGCTCGTCGGGATGATAGTCCAGGTGCCGCGTCCGGTCGATTCCATCGGGAGCATGCCCTCGCCGTCTACACCGGTGAGGCCGGAGAGTTCCGGGGGGCGGATGCCGAAAAGGGAGGTGCGGTCCTGGCCCTGGTCGTCGAGAACGTAGAGGCTGACAAGGACCTCGTCCATGAGGGCGGCGCTTTCGTTGGCGATTTCGAGGGTGGCTTTAAAGCCGTCGCGGGTGATGACCGCCTCCTGCTCGATTTGAATGCGCACGCGGGCGCAGATGCCGGCTCCGTCGATGGATTGGAAATAGGCGTCTTTGGCGGAAATAAAGCCTTCGAGCGGATCGGCGAAGCCATCGGCGGCGGCGGCCAGGTAGGCGGACTCCATGGTCGTGGCGTAGGCGGCCAGAACATCGGCGGCGATAAAATCGGTGCTCCAGCCCGCCGGCACATCGGCGAGGTCATAAATGTCGGAGGCGTTGTAATCGAGGGTGCGGTGCCAGCGTTCGATAAAGCGGTCGGCCTCAATGATTGTCACCCCGACGGGCAGATCCGTATTGAGCAGAGCGATACGCTCATTCGCGGAGATCGAACGCCCGTCCTCCGTCCCCTCCTGCGCGAAGGTGAAAAAGAGTTCCAACCAGGCGGAGAGAAGATCGCCGTCGGGGTCCTCCATCCAGACCGGATCGCCGAGGATGTAGGCATAGAGATCGGTGATCGTCTCCATGCGAGCGATGGCCTCGTCGAGAGTGGCCCCCGGGGAGCTGTGCACGTGCAGCCAGCCGTCGTCGGAAAGGGTCGTAAAGCCGGTCGAAGCCAAGGTTCCGGGACCTCCGCTGCCGCCGCCCGGTCCGCCGCCGGCTCCGCCCGCCTGACAGCTTGAGATTCCCTTGGCGCAACCAACGGTATTGAACGCCGCGCTAGCGGCTCCGCCGGTTGCACACCCCAAAATGGCGATGATAGCGTCGATAACGTCACCGGAAATGGCGGCATCGATCAGCCCAAAGGGGCAGCCGATCGGCGTGTAACCGATGAGGCATTTGGCAATGGCAATGGGCAGGCAGGGATCGCAATTGGAATCGCCTCCGGAAAATCCCACGGGGGCACCGTAGCCGCCGCCGCCACCGCCGCCGCCGCCACCGGCACCGCCGCCACAACCGCCACTCCCCATACCGATACCGGCGCTATAGCTGTTTTCCTCTGTTCCGCAGAGCAAGTTCCAGAGAACGCCCCCACCCCCGCAGCCGCCGCCCCCGAGCACCTGAAACATGCCGTCGCTGCTGCTGCCGGAGACTTCCGGAATCTTGCGGAAGACCACGGGGATGCGCACCGAACTAAGGGCGGGAAGGGTGCCGATATCATCGGTGATCGGCTCAAAGCTCCAGCGCGCGTGGTCGTTGAAAAACAGCCGCATGTTACTGGCCGCGATCCAACCGTGATTGGTGATCGTGATATCGATCTGGGTGACATCGTCCGTAAGCGCATCGAGATCGATATACGAGGGCTCCACCGTGATGACCGGGACCGGGACATTGGTCTCAAAGACACTTTCGACGATGATGCGGGTGCGGTCCTCGATCTCGGTCGGAACGACGGTCCAGGTGTAGCGCACAGTTTGCCAGGAAAGGAAGGCGAGGTGATTGCGCACGGCCCCGGCCCCGATGAAAACGGTCGCACGGTGGCTGTGGTGGTCGGGCGCGGAAACGTGCAGGTGATAATACCCCTCCGGCAAACCGGTGAACTCGGCGAACCCGTCCGCATCGGTGGCGGCGGTGAAAACAATGGAGTCGTCGTAAGCATTGGTCACGCGCACGGTCGCATCCTCGACGCGCGGGGAACCCGTGGCGTAGTAGGTGAGTTCGTTGACCGCCTCGACGCGGAGGTCCCCCACCCCGTCGGAAATCACGCGGAACTCGAAGGGCAGGTTGAGGCTGGAATCATCCGCCCGCACGCTGATCGTCCCCGTGAAGGGACCGAGGACGGTGTCGTCCGGCGGGCTCAGGATGAGGTTGACGGGCACGGTCGCTCCGGGGGCGATGGAAGGCAGAATCGGGGTCGCGGCGGAGAGCCAGGGAAGGCCTGGCAGGACTAGGCGCACGGGACCGGTGGGTGCCCCGCCCTCATTTGACAGGGAAAACGCGACAACCCGCTGGTCACCGCGAAGAACGCCCGCGAGGAGCGGCTGCGGGTCGGCCACGAGGCGGCTGCGGAGCGAGCGCACACGCACATCAACGGGCAGATCCAAAACGGCCCCTTCGGCACTGCTCAGGCGCAGGGTGGCCGTGCCTTCGGTAATCGAGGCGTCAAGCGCGGTCGCAGTGTAGTGAAGAACCCATACACCGAGCGGGCCGACGGAGGGGTCGGGAGAGCCGTCGCCGATGGTCAGATCAAGGGCAAGGTTCTCCGGCTCGTCGAGGATGGTTGCGGAAAGGCCCGTAAGGGGGACATTGGCGAGGTTGCGGACAAGGATGAGGCCCGCCTTCGGATCGGCGCCCTCGATCAGATCGAGCGCGACCCTCGACGGCTCGGTGGAGAATCCGAGAAGGGTAAAGCTATCCTGGGGATCCGCCTTCAAGCGTCCCGGATGAGTGGCCGCGACGGAGTAGAAGCCGGCCTCGCCGGGGAGCGGTGTCCAGACGACGGAGAAATTCCCGTTGGCATCGGTGAGAGCGGCGATGGTGCGCTGCGTGTCGCGTACGGAAATGTGGATACTGACGATGACGTTGCCCGCCGGTCCCCCCGCCGCACGCACGGCCTGACCGGACAGGACCACCGGTGTGCCCGCCGGGGCTGTGTCGATGTTGGCCGAGACGACAGCGGTGTAGGCATCCGCCACAAGTATCGGCTGTGCGGATACGCGGGTGTTGTTGTCTTCGAAAAGCTCTTCGATTTCGTTGCCCGCATCGGTGCGGACGACGATCCAATACTCGCCCGCCTGCGACGGGGCGATGAAGGTGACCGTGCGCTCAAAGGATTGCCCTGGTTCAAGCGTTCCGGTGAAGCGGAAGGCCCCCAGCGGAAGGTCCCCGCCGGGCAGGGGATTATCGGACCGAAGAACCTGTTGCTCCCAGGAGCCCGTGGCCGCCGCGATTCCCTGGTTTTTGATGCGGTAGGTGACCTGGAAGTTCTCTCCGGTGAGAACCGAGGCCGGTGCGCTCACAGTCGAAACAACGAGATCGGGCAGATGGATGTCGGTCACGACGAGGTGGGCGCTGCCGGTGGCAAACCCGTCGGCCGAGGCAAGAATGTCGACCGCGCGGCTGCCGTCGGGCATGCCGTCGTCGATGGTCGTGACGAAGAACTCAACGGTGTCCGCACCCGCCGGAAAGCTCACACTCGCGGGCACGGTGGCGATGGAGACGTCGCTTGTTTCGAGGAAAACGGTGAGGGGCTCGGCGAAATCCGCGTTGCGCGTGAGGGTGGCCGTCAAGGTGACGCCCTCCGGGGCAACGCCGCTTTCGAGGGCGATGCGGAGGCGCGGACCGTCGTCATCGATAACCTCAAAGAAAGCCGTCGCCGTGGAACCGGAAAAGGGCGCTCCGCCGGACCCGTCGGCGAGCGTCGCGGTGAGGGTGACAAGCGCGTCGCCATCGAGGAGGTCGTTGTCGATGGCGTTTACGGGAAAGGTTGCCTGCGTGGTTTCGCGGAACACGGTCACGGTCGTCGGCACCTGCGCGCGGTCGGGGTGGCTTGTGTGCAGGTTGAAGCGCAGGTCGTGCGGGCGGGGGGCGTCGAGGGTGAGCGTGCCGGTGGCGGCCGGGTTGGCGGCATCTTCGTCGATCCGGTCCGGCGTCACGGCGACCTCAAAGGCCGGGGGCGGAAGGGGCTCGACGACGTTGACGGCCTGCGTCACCGACGAAAAACCGGAGGCCGAGGCGGTCACGCTGTACACGCGGGGCTGAAGGTAGAGGAAGTTCTCGACCGCCGTGACGGTGAAGGCGGCACTGCTCTCTCCGGAGGGAATGGTGACGGAAGAGGGAACGGAGAGGCGGGCTGGATTGGTCGAGGCAAGGGCCACGATGAGGGTTTCGCCGGTGGGGGCTCCGAGGCGGGAAACGACGCCGTTGCCGACGCTGCCCTTGGAGAGGGTCGGCGGATCGATAGCCATTTCGAGCACGGGCGTGTCCGTATCGATAATGAGAAGCGAAGCGCCCGCGCTGACAAAGCCCGCCGCCGAGGCGGTGATGTCGACAAGGGCATCCCCGGCGGTCACGCCGTCGGGCAGGACGGTCAGGGGCACGACCACGGTCGATGCACCCGCCTCCATGACAACGCTCGCCGGAACATCGAGGCGGTCGGGCGCGGTTCCGGCTAGGGCGACGGTAAGGGGGGAAGCGGTCGAACCGCTGCGCGTGAGCGTGGCCCGCACGACCGGGTCAGCGGCGCTTTCCGGAATGCTGGCGACCGGCAGGGTAAGCCGCAGCACGCGCGGCACTTCGATGGCCTCGACGGCAATGGCGGCGTTGTTGGCCGTGTTCGATTCCACCACGGCATTGCCCGTATCCACTTTCACAACAACGCCCAACGACCCGTCCGAGGCCAAACCGAAGAGTGGGATGGTCACGGTCTCCGTGCGCACGGCACTCTCGTCAGGCGCAAGCGATCCTTCGTAAGAGAAGGAGGCGAGAAAGCGGTCATTGCCGATGGTGCTGTCCGTCGAAAGGAAGACCTGCTCGGTCCAGGGTCCGGCGGCCGGGGCGTCGCCGGTGTTTGTCGTTGTCCAGGAGACCTCCACGGTCTCGCCCGGAAGGGCGTTGGGGGGGCCGGAGATGGTGCCGGGGACGAGGTCGGGGAGCGGCCCGTATTCGATTTCGAGGGGGCTTTGCAAGAGGTTGTTGTTCCACTCGCCACCCTCGTCGAGGCCCTGACCGGCGTTGACGAGCAGGAAGAGCGTGTAGCTGCCCTCCACCAGGGGCAGCGGAAGGGAAGTTGTGCGCGTATAGGATTGGCCGGGTTCGAGCGTGCCCGTGAAGGGCAGGGAGACGAGGATGGGGTCGCCCGCGCTGAAGGTGTCGTTCGGCGAGAGGAAAATCTGGTCCGTCCACGTGCCCGAAGCGGTTGCCGGGCCGGTGTTTTCGACCGTCCAGGAAACCGTTTCGGTCGTCAGCGAAAAGCTGTCGGGAGGGGCCGAAAAACTCACCGCCTGCAAATCCGGTCGCGGCACAAGGAGGGAAAACTCCCGCGTAACCGCGTCGGCCAAAATGGGCACTTCCACATTTCCGACAAAGAGGGAAAACTCGCGCGTTACGGCATCGCCCACGGCGATGGGGCCGGGTGATCCGGCAAAGAGCGAAAACTCGCGTGTGACCGCATCGCCCACGGCGACCGGACCGGGCGATCCCGCAAAAAGGGAAAACTCACGGGCAACGGCATCATCAAGGGTCCCGGCCCGTACCGCCATGGGCAGGAGCAGGAGGACGAGGCCGACGGCAGCGGCAAAGCGGCGGAATCGGCAGGTTTCAGGAGTGCGCGGGATCATCACCTCGGCATCGGGCGTTTCAACGTAGTCGGGGAAAGCGGGAATTCCCGCTTACTCACCGCCTGCGAATCCGGCCCGTACTTGGATGGTGGAAAATCCGCCCGCCACATCGACTTCCGCCGACCAAGTGGACGCTTCGAAGGTGCCGCCGGTATGCACAGCAAGAAAGTCCGTGTCCGCCCCTGTTCGTCGCACCACGCGGACGCGCACCTCGCTGTCGAGGGGCACGTGCTCAGCCTCGATGAGGAGCGTTACCGGGCCCGCCTCCGGCAGGGTCAGGTCGGTGTTGGGAAAGCTCAGCTCCGAGCGTGGGTCTTCCGAAACGGATGCGCCGGCAAGACTGACCGAGCGGATCGCCGGCGTCGAAGGATCGCGAAAGATTCGCGGCGGATCCTCGGGGACACCGAGGGAAAAAGCCGGATTGCCCGTATCGATGAGTTCGTTGGTGAAAGCCTCCACGCGAATGCGGCCAACGCCACCTTGCCCCCCTTGCGTCCCCGCGCCGGCGACGGGATTCGCCCCGCCAAGCGCCCGCAGGAGCCCGCTCCCACTTATGGAATCGGCGATCACGCGAATCCCTCCCCCGCTGCCGCCGCCGGAAGCCCGGGTTGCGCCCCCCGGCCCGCCAAAACTACTGCCCGATCCCCCGTTCGCACGAATTTGGCCATTCAAAAGCAGGGAACCCGGAGTGGCGATGAGGATGGCCCCACCGCCCGCGCCGCCGCCTTTTCCGAATTCACCGTTTGCACTGCCCGCCGCGCCCGATCCGCCGATGAGCGGAAAAACACCGGCATTGCCGTAGGTCTGACCCGGCTCACCCGGCGTGTTCCCGCCCCAGCTGGTCGTGGCGGTGCCGCCGACGGTTCCATAACTACCTCCGCTGCTGGCATGACTATTGTTCGGTCCGTAGGACGAACCGCCTGGCCCCATGCCCCCGGCTCCGACCGTTTGCGCGTCCGAACCGCGCCCGCCCCGGAAACCGCCGGGGCCGGGTTCGGCAAAGGAGCGCAGGCTGTTGCCCCCGTGCCCGGCCGCGCCATCGAGCGCCACTGTCCCCTCAATGACAACATCGCCCTCGGCCAGCCAGATGACCGGGGCGCGCGAAGGGTGGTTGAGGAACGTGACCGTCACCCCCGACGGGATGTTGACGGAGGTGAACTTGAAGACCACCGCCCACTGCTCCGGATCGTAGACACCGGTGCCGGTGCCGGGCGTATCCCAGCTCCCGGTGACCGCCTCGGAGAGGTCGATAACAACGTTCCCGGTGGGCTCAAAAGCACCATCGGAACCGTCCGAGGGAATAACGAGCGCAGCGGGCAGCGCCACCGCGAACACGGCAAGGCCGAAGAAAATGCCGGAACAGCGCACAGACGAGCCGGCCGAAACGAGAAGACGGTTCATGGAATCACCTTTATGGAGAGATGTGAATGGAGAAAGCGCTGCAGCTACAGCACCGTTTGGTGTGAATAATGAAAGGGAGTATCCATTCGCGCGTCAAGGCTTTCTGTGGTCAAATTGCGCGGGTGCCTCCGTGCGTCGTCCTTTGGCAGACACGATGGGGAGAGTTGCATCTTCGAAGACGCACCCGGGCGCGCCGTTCTTCGTGATCGGATTTCCCGACTGCGCACCCGCTCCGCCTCTCGGCCCGGCTCCCTTTTTTGCCATGCCCTCTCTCCCGTCCGCCCCGGCGAATCCTACTGCCGGAGACGCCGGAGACGCCGGTTTTCCGCGCCTGCGCGGGGGCCGTTCGGGGCGGGCCCGCGCTCCATACGGTGATGGGGAGGCGGCGCAAGAAAAAAACGCTCGACAAATCGGTTTGTAATCGTCTAGGACTTAGCGGCTTACGGAGTCGGAAAGGCTCCCGCACCACATTTTTAGTGATGAGAAAACGCATTGTATCCGCACGAAAGTTCGTCAAACCGTCCTTCGCCTACCTGATCGAAAAGAAGCGCGACGGGGGTGAGTTCAACCATGATGAAATCCGCTTTATCGTTGATTCCATCGTGGACAAGGAGTTGCCGCAGCACCAGCTCGCGGCCCTCTGTATGGCGATCTATTTCCAGAACATGAGCGCGCAGGAGACCGCGACCCTTGCCGAGGAGATGATGCTCTCCGGCGAGGTCGTCGATCTCTCCAAAATCACCAAGCCGAAGATCGACAAATACTCGACCGGCGGGGTGGGCGACAAAACATCGCTCGTCCTTGTGCCGCTCGCTGCTGCCTGCGGCGTCGTGATGCCCAACATGAACGGGGTGGACGAGGAGTTTGTCATCAGCAATCTTGACAAGCTCGGCTCCATTCCGGGTTTCAACCCGTCGCTCACGCTCGACAAGTTCGTCGATCAGCTCAGCACGGTGGGCTGCACCATCGCGGAGCAGCGCAAGGAAATCGCGCCTGTCGACGAGGTGTTTTACCAGATGCGGCAGCTCACCGCGACAATTCCGAGCCTGCCGCTGATCACGGCCTCGGTCCTCAGTCGCAAGCTGGCGCAGGGTGCCGAGGGGCTTGTTGTTGACGTGAAGTGGGGCAACGGCTCGTTCATCAAGGATGTCGAGCAGGCCAAGCAACTTGCCCGCTCCATCACTCGCGTGGGCCGCTCCATGAAGCGCCGCTGCGTGGCCCTCGTGACGGATATCAACCAACCGCTCGGCGACTCCGTGGGCACCGGCCTTGAAATCCAGGAGGCCGTCAAGCTCCTCAAGGGCGAGGGCACGGAGGATTTGCAGGAACTCGTCCTTAAACTCGGCATGGAGATTGTGCGTCTCGCCGGGGTGGCGGGTTCGACGCTTTCCGCCAAACAGACCGTGCAGCGCGCGCTCAAGGAGGGGACGGCCTTCGAGAAGTTCAAGGAGATGGTCGCCGCCCAAGGGGCGAAGACCGACGTTCTCGACGATCCCGAGAAGTTTCCCAAGGCCAAGTATGTGCGCAAGCTCCCCGCGCCCAAGCGCGGCTACGTGCACACCATCAACGCAGGTATGATCGCGCGCGGCGTGCAACTCCTCGGTCAGAACAAGAAGGGCAAACTCGATCCCGCCGTGGGCGTTTCCGAGATCCAGAAGGTCGGCACGCAGGTGAAGCAGGGTGAACCCCTCATGATGATCCATTACAACGATGAGGCCAAGCTCGAGGGCGCGCTCGACTATCTGCGCAGCGCCTACCGGCTCGCGCCCAAGCGTCCCAATCCGCCCGAACTCATCGTCGAGCGCGTGGCGTAAACCGCTTTTCCGGGAGGTGCGCGGCGGGCTGGAATCCTGCCGCGCGCCGCTTTCTGGAAGTTCTGTCGCCGGGCGGATGGATTTTTTGCGGGTGCCGCCGGGAATTTTTACCGTTGCCAGCGACTCCGTTTACCCATGGAAAAACATACGATGAGAGTCTCCCTTCCGATTTGTTTCACCGCGCTCGTTGCCATTTTGGTCGTCGCTTTTGCCTCCGTAGCGTATGCTGCGCCGGACGGTTGGAAAGATGATTTCGACGCCGCCGTAAAGGAGGCCAAGGAATCGGGTAAACATGTCCTCGTCGACTTTACCGGTTCGGACTGGTGCGGCTGGTGCATTCGTCTAACGGACGAGGTTTTCTCGAAAAGCGCGTTTAAAGAATTTGCGAAAGACAAGCTCATCCTCGTGAAAGTTGACTTTCCGCGCGGTAAGGAGGTGCCCGCTGAGGTCATGGAGCGCAACCGCGAGCTGGCGCAGAAGTACGGGGTGCGCGGGTTTCCAACCATTGTTCTTCTCGACCCCGAGGGCGAAGAAGTTGCCCGCACCGGCTACCGCCGCGGCGGGGCTGAAGCCTACGTGAAGCATCTCGAAGACCTCCTCGCTTCCAACTGAGGCGGGAGGAGAGGCACTAAATTTATTGCGAAAAAGCGCGCCGGGTTCGTCCGGCGCGCGTTTCGGTTACGTGACGGCGGCGAAGGCGGTAAATCATCACCGCAGTCCCCGGCGGGCTCCGCCCGCACGTTTCGTAGGTCCAACCGATCGTAATTGGGCGGTCAGAGTACGGACATTCTTGTCCGAGGCGGATGGGGACATGGGTAAGGAAACTCGTGCTCCAGTGGACGAACCGGGCACGGCCTTCACTGTGTAACTTTCGCACTTGTTTAGACGGGTCCCGGTAGTCCATCTTCAGCGCATGACGGCGCAGGACTGGATACGCAAAAAGCGGGACGGCGGAGAGCTTTCGCCAGATGAGATCAAGGATTTTGTCGCCGCCGTTGTGGAGGGCGGAGTCTCCGATGCGCAGGCGGCGGCGATGCTCATGGCGATGTTTATCCGCGGCATGAACCGCGCCGAGACGGTTGCGCTGACCAAGGCGATGTTGCGTTCGGGTGAAGTGCTGGATCTGAGCGGCGTTCCCGGGTGCAAGGTGGACAAGCACTCGACGGGTGGGGTGGGCGATAAAGTGTCGCTTGTGCTCGCTCCGCTCGTGGCGGCGGCGGGGGTGCCCGTTCCGATGATCAGCGGGCGGGGCCTCGGCCATACGGGCGGCACGCTTGATAAGCTGGAGGCGGTGCCCGGGTTCTCCGTGGATTTGGCCGCGGATGCGTTCGCGCGCCAAGTGGAGCGGGAGGGCCTCGCCATCATCGGGCAGAGCCGGGCCATTGCCCCCGCCGACAAAATCCTCTACGCCCTGCGCGATGCCACCGCCACGGTGGAGTGCCTTCCACTCATTTGCGCGAGTATTCTCTCGAAGAAGCTCGCGGAGGGCATCGACGCACTCGTCCTCGACGTGAAATTCGGGCGCGGGGCTTTTATGGAGGCGGTGGACGATGCGCGTGAACTCGGGCAGGCGCTCGTCGACATCAGTGCGGGCATGGGGGTGCCTGCGACGGCCCTGCTCACCGATATGAACGACCCTCTCGGCCGCGCCGTGGGCAATGCCCTTGAAGTGGTGGAAACAGTCGACTGCCTTGAGGGTGAGGGCCCGTCCGACCTCATGGAGGTGACGATGGCGCTCGGCGTTGAGATGCTCGCCGCCGCCGGGATGGGTGAATCTGAAGAGGACCGGCGCGGGCGGCTGCGGGAAGCGCTCGACTCCGGGCGTGCGCGCGAACGGTTCGACCGCTTCATTGCCGCGCAGGGGGGAAAGCCTGAAGCGCTGCGGGACGGTGCGCGGGGCCTCCCGCATGCCCACACGGTCCTGCCTGTGCACGCCCCGGCAGACGCCGCGGGCTACATAAAGGATGTCGATGCGCGCAAGATCGGGCGGGCGGCGATGATCCTCGGTGCCGGGCGTAAGCGCGACGGCGATACCATCGACCCGGCCGTGGGCGTCTCCGACCTGCGCAAGCGCGGCGAGCCGGTTGGTGCCCGCGATGTTCTCTGTCACCTCCACATAAACGATGACCACGGGCGGGAAGAGGCGGTACGCCTATGCCGCGCGGCCTTCCGGTTTGTGTCCGACAAGCCCGAGTCCCGCTCCATGGTCCTCGAACGCCTCCAACCCGTAACCGCCCTGTAGTTCCATGCACCTGCCCGCTTCCCGCTTCCTCGCCGACCGCCTCGGGACCTTCCGTCCACGTGTCGGGCTCGTCCTTGGCTCCGGCCTCGGGTTCTTCGCCGATGAGCGTATCGACGCGGTTGGGTCGGTTCCCTACGCCGACATTCCCGACTTTCCGCGGTCCACCGTCGAGGGCCACGCGGGACGGTGGGTCGCGGGCACCGTCGCCGGCCAGTCAGTTCTTTGTATGCAAGGGCGTTTTCATTTCTATGAGGGCTACGGCATGGAGCAGCTCGCCCTGCCTGTCCGCGTCATGCGCGAACTGGGCGTGGAAATCTTCCTCCTCACCAACGCGGCGGGCGGCGTGCGCGATGGCATGCGGCCCGGCGATTTCATGCTCCTCTCTGACCATATCAACTTCATGGGCGCAAACCCGTTGCGCGGTGCCAACGCGGACGCCTTCGGGACGCGCTTTCCGGACATGTCGGTGCCCTACGATGCGGATCTGCGCGCGCTCGCCCGCGCCACCGCCGCCGACCTTGGCCTTGCCCTCGCTGAGGGAGTTTACCTCGCCGTTTCCGGTCCCAGTTTCGAGACACCCGCCGAAATCCGCGCTTTCCGCGCCCTCGGGGCCGACGCCGTCGGAATGTCTACGGTACCCGAATGCATCGTCGCCCGGCACGCCGGCATGCGCGTGTGCGCCGTCTCCTGCATCACCAACCTCGCCTCCGGCCTCAGCGGCGATGCCCTCACCCACAAAGAAGTCGCCGAAACAGCCGCCCGCGTGCGCCGACCCTTCGCCGACCTCATCGAGGGCCTGCTCGCCCGCCAGCCATAGATCGCGCCGCACCCCTCTGCACCCCGCCCGCACAGATTTCCTAATTTCTCAGAGTTAATAAACTTTCAGAATGAAAGAATAAGAGAAAATACGATTAAATTAATATGTTCTACGAGTTATCACTATTGTAAATTTCTCAGAGACAAAAAAACTAAACTCAGAGATAGCTAAACTGCTAGTCGTCGAGATGCGATCTTTGAGAGAATTTACAGAGATTTCCGAATGTATTTCTTTCTATCATTTTATGAGGCAAGTTTCTCGTAGAAAGCGACTTGTGCACTATTCTTCTGATGCCTGCGAGGCAGGTGTATGGCGTGTCTGAATTTCTCGAAGAAAAATCAATTGACGCCTTCGGAGATTCGGAGGCGCGGAGGGAGGGGGCCCGGGCTCAGGTGGCGGCGGCGACGCCCATGGAGCGGAGGATGGTGCCGATGAGGGGGAGGACTTGTTTTTTGCGGCTGACGACGCCGTTGAGTTCGAAGAGGTCGCTTGAGTCGCGGCGGGGGTAGGGGATGCTGTTGATGAGGTCGGCGTCGCCTTTGATGAGGAGGAGGGAGTTTTGGGTATTGATATCGGTGACGAGGAGGGCGGCGAAGAAGAGGTTGTCGTTGCGGCGGATCTCCTCGAGGGCCTCGTCGAGTTTTTCGCGGTGGTCGCGGAAGTTGTCGAAGCCGAGTTCCTCGATTTGCGAGACGGAGAAGCGCAGGTCGCCCTCTTCGTAGGTCTTCATGTCGGCGCGGATGACGTCAGCGGGTTTTTTGCTGAGGACGACGGAGCCGGAGGAGAAAATGACTTCGGCGAGTTCGCCGGGCGGGCATCCGGCGATATCGGAGAGCCATGCGAGCATGGATTCGTCGGTTTCTGTGGTGGTGGGGCCGCGGAGGTTGAGGGTGTCGGAGATGATGCCGCCCATGAGGACGCCGGCGACGGCGGGATCTGGGGTGAGGTTCTCGCGGCGGAAACGCTCGGCGACGATGGTTGAGGTGGAGCCGACGGGGCTGTTGATGAAGAGGATGGGCTGCTGTGTGGGCGGATTGCCGAGACGGTGGTGGTCGATGATTTCGAGGATGTTGACTTTGTCGGCACCGGGCACGGCCTGGCTCAGCTCGTTGTGGTCGACGAGGATGAGGCTGACAGGTGAAGGTTTGAAAAGGTCGGTCTTGGTGAAGATGCCGAGGAGCTTTTCTTCTTCGTCGACGACCATGTAGGCGGGGGCGTCCTTGCGTGCGGCGATACGGCGGCGTACGACGGAGAGTTTTTCGTCGGGCGCGAAGGTGACGACCTCGCGCCGCACGAGTCGCTCGACGCGACCGGCGCTGCGCACGATCCACGAGGTGGTGGCGGAGTCATTGGGGCTGACGATAATGCTCACGCCACGCTCCTTTGCCATGGCCACGACGTCGTCTTCGATGGGCAGGTCGCCGGTGATAACGATGAGGCGCACACCTGTCTGGATGGATTTCTGCTGGATGTCGTAGCGGTCGCCCACGACAATGACGCTCGACTTCGCCAATTCGATGTCGTCGCCGTAGAACTTACCGAAGGAGCGTATGTCCATGGCGCCGATGCGCACGTAGAGGTCTTCCACGCGGTCCGGTTCGACGATATGCACCGCCTTGGCTTTGAGGGCGCGCACGATATTCGCGATGCTGGTGGAGACGCGGCGCATTTCGCGCTCTTGCCTCGGCTTGGGGATGAAGTAGTCGCCGAGGTCGAAAACGGAGATGGAACCGAGGAGGCGGTTGTCCTCTTCGACGACGGGGAGGACGCGGATGTCGTGCCGGTCGATCAGTTCGAGGGCTTCGGTGCAGATGGCCTCGCGGTGGACCTTGATGACGTCGGTGATCATGACGTCGCGCACACGCGGAGTGACGTCTCCGAGAAAGCGGGGAAGCGGATGGTTGAAGCGCTTGAGGATGGCGTCGATGCGTTCGTTGGAGTTGCCGCAGCGCGCGGCGCGGCAGCGTTCGTCGCCGCAGGCTTTTTTGAAGGCGGCGTATCCGATGGCCGAGCAGATGGCGTCGGCGTCGGGATTGCGGTGACCGATGACGTAGACAGGTTTGTGGTTGGGCATGATGGAAGGCCTTGGCGTTAGCGGCGGTGCGCCGGATTGAAGCGTTCCGGTCCGGCGCTTGCCAAATTCCACGATGCGGCAACGGTCTCCCGTGTCCAATGGAAAGGCGCGGCCAACCTCATCTCCTCGTCGACGGGTGGAACATCGCCCACGCGTGGAGCGATGTCAGCATTCATTGGCGGGAGGGGCCGGCGGCGGTGGCGGCGGCGCTCGAAGCGCGTCTGCGCGTTCTCTACAACCGCGCGGGCCGCGAGGTCACGCTTGTCTTCGACGGGCGGGGGCCGGCGGAGGGCGGGGCGCCCCCCGCTGTCGGCACGGGGGACGGAGTTTGCGTTGTCTACACGGAAGCGGGTGTTTCGGCCGATGCCTACATGGAGCGACGGGTCGGTGAGGCGGGCGAGCCCGCGGCCTTTGTCGTGGCGACAGGCGACCGGGCACTTGCCAATGCTGTGTTTGCCATGGGTGCGGAGGTGCTCTCCCCGCGCGTGCTGCGTGAAGAGGTGGAGCGCTGCGAGCAGGCGGTGCTGCGCTCGTTGCCGCCGAGCAAGGAGCCGCTGGCGGAGAACCCGTTCGGCGAGTTGGACGGTCTTTTTCCGGAGAACCGGAAAGGTTCCTGAGATCCTGCCGCTGCAGCGGCTAGAGGGAGTTTGGCGGGCGCATGCGCAGGCGCGCCGGAGTGAATGTCACACAACCGTCACACAACCGACGCGAGAACGCCAAGGAACGGCCGTATAAATCGCCGCCGTTCCTGACCGGCACCCGAATCTCGCCGACCGGGGACGGGCGGCCCGCGGCCGCTCCGACTCAACCAAACCAAACAAACACCGAAAAACCAGACTATGAGAACGAACCTTCGTGCTCTCTGCAAATTCGCGGTCCTCGCCGGATCGCTCTTCTTCGGGGCCGGGGCCTACGCCCAGAACGACGCCCTGCTCGATATTCTTGTGTCCAACGGCACGATCACGCGGGCGCAGGCCGACGAGGTCCGCACCCAGATGGCTCGCGACGCCGGCCCTCCGGCGCCGGACCGCGTCGTCGTGACGCCCAACCGCGGAACGATCAGCGAGTTGAAAATCCGCGGCCGCATCCAGGGGCAGTACGCCTACGCGGACGGCAGCAACAGTGGTGTCGGCGGCGGCGCGGGCGACTACAGCTCTTTCGAGCTGCGGCGCGTGCGCCTCGGCGTGCAGGGCAAGATCTACGAAGACTGGCGCTTTCTTGTGGAGGCCAACGTCCTCTCCGACACGGATCTCGACTCGGCGATGCTCACCTACGCCGCCCACCCCGAGGCGAACATCGCCTTCGGCAAGGGCAAGCCGCGTTTCGGCCACGAGGAAAACACCTCTTCGGCAAGCATCATTACGATGGAGCGCTCGCGCCTGACAGGTCTCTTCAACGGCGGCAAGCCGCTGGGTCTGCGCGTGAACGGTGCGATGGACATGTTTTCCTACCATGTGGGCGTCTTCAACGCCACATCGGTCTCGACGGGTCGCATGGCGTCCAACGTCGACAGCATGCTCCTCAACGCCAGCGCCGGGCTGAACCTCGACGAGATGATGGCCGACGGCATGCGTCTGCGCTTCCGCCTCGATTACCTGCACAACGACAAGGACCGCGGCTACTACCGCTTCAAGGACGCCTGGGCCTTCAGTACCCACTTTGTTGCGCAGGAGTTTGATGTGCGCGCGGAATACATGACGGGCAAGACAACGGGCGACCGCGACAAGATCCGCGGCTTCTACATCATGCCGTCCTACTACTTCATTCCCGGCCAGTTCCAGGCGGTCTTCCGCTACGAAAACATCAAGGGCGACGACGGCGTGAACCTCGGCTCCAACCGCTACGCCGACCGCGTGCCGGGCCTCTACCGCGCGGGCAACAAATACGATGCCTTCTACCTCGGTCTCAACTACTACATCTACGGCGACAACCTGAAGCTCATGGGCGGTATCGAGCGCGCCCGGAGCAAGGACGACAGCGATGCCACGGACGCCCGCGGCCGCTCCACGACCTTCATCTCCGGCGTGCGCATGCAGTTCTAGCAGCGGCGCGCCGAATCCTCACACAGCACACAACCGCACATATCCAACACCTGAATACTATGAAAAATACGATAAAGACTCTCGCGGTGGCCACCGCTTTCGGCGCCACCGCCGTCACCGGCCTGCACGCCGACTACCCGTCTTACGAACGCGTTTCCGGCGTCTCCGGAAACCTCAACTCGATCGGTTCGAACACCCTCACAGTGGTGCTTCAGCTCCTCGCCGAAGGGTTCCAGAATGAATACCCGAACGTGAACATCCAGATCCAGGGCGCGGGCTCGGGCACGGCCCCCGCGGCGCTCATCGACGGCACCGCGCAGATCGGCCCGTCCAGCCGTCCCCTTCGTCCGGCGGAGATTGACGCTTTCGAAGCGCGTTATGGCTACAAGCCGACGGAGGTCGCCATCGGTATCGACGCGCTCGCCGTCTTTGTGCACCGCGACAATCCCGTCGAAGGTCTGAGCCTGCCCGAGATCGACGCGATCTTCTCGAGCACCAACCGCCTCGGGCATTCGCCCATCCGCACGTGGGGCGACGCCGGTCTTTCGGGCGAGTGGAACAGTCGCCGCGTCTCCGTTTACGGGCGTAACTCCGTGAGCGGCACGTACGGTGTTTTCCGCAACATCGCTCTCGGCGGCGGTGACTTCGACGGCCAGCGCTACCAGGAAATGCCCGGCTCTTCGGCGGTCGTCCAGGCCGTCGGCGAAGACCGCTTCGGCATCGGCTACTCGGGTGTGGGCTACCTCACGCCCGGCACGCGGGCCATCAAGGTGGGCTCGGAAAAAGGCGGCACCCTCTATGAGCCCTCGCCGGCGAATGCCGCGACCGGCGACTATCCGATCTCGCGCCTGCTCTTCCTTTACATCAACAAGGCGCCGGGTGAGGATCTCGACACCCTAACAGCGGAGTTCCTCCGCTACGCTCTCTCGGCGGAAGGCCAGGCTGCCGTGGAGCGCGCGGGCTTCTTCTCGCTGCCGGGTGAATTCGCCGTCCAGCAGCGCAACAAGCTGTAAGCATTGCCGACTCAGTCGGAAATATAGGTTGCTTTCTCATGGGATGCCGGTGTGTGTCACGGTGCCGCGCCGGCATCCCTCTTTTTCTCTTAAAGATTGTATTCCGTCTCTTCGATGAAAGCGAACAAGCCGAATCTGCCGCAAATCCCGGAGCGATTCCGGGTGTCGCCCGCCACGCTGGTGGCCGACAAATTCATGACCGGCCTCATCATGGTCGGGGGCATCCTCATCATTGTGGCGGTGTTCTTCATTTTTGTATTTATTGCCTTCAAGGTGGCCCCGCTTTTCCGCGGCGCCGAGATCGCGGACAAGCGGACGCTGCCCCTTCCCGACCGCCCCGTCGTTTCCTTTGGGATCGACGAGTGGCTGGAGGTCCCGTACTTTGTCACTGAGGAGGGAGACGTATTCTTCGTCGATCTCGATGATCCGTCGAAGCGGCACGACAACCGCGGTCTATTCACGCTCGACAACGGCGTGCCGGGCGACTTCGCGGTCCACGAGGTGACGCATGACATCCTCCGCGACCGCGTGGTGCTGACATCCGCGGACGGTCGTGTGCTGGTAAAGCGTATCGACTACGCCCCCGACTATTCGCTCGGGCGGGACATGCGTATGATCGCGCCGTCTATCGAGACGCTGCCGGTCATACAGCTCGGTGCGTCGGGCCGCCCCGTGGAGGGCGCGGTCTACGCGGCGGGAGAACGTGTGCGGATGATCGCAGGATATCAGGATGTCGACGGCACCCGCAATGTGAACCTCGCCATCCTCACGCAGCGCCGCACACCTTTCGGGGTGGGGCCGCTCGAAGTCGGCGCGCAGCTGGACCTTACGCCGAAACTAAACGGACATCCCGTGCAACTGCTCATCCCCGACACGGCTGATGCCATCGTTGTGGCCTACGACGACGGACGGGTGGACTACTTCCGCGTGCGTGCGGAAGGGCGGGCGGAGCACATTCAGACATTTACGCCGATGGAAGACCATCCTTCCGGTCCGCTCTTCGCGCGCATGGAGTATGTGCTGGGTGACCAGACGATTCTCTTTTTCAACCAAGCGGGCGACCATGTGGCGTGGAATCTTGCGTTTCTCGAAGAAATTTCCGGACGCCGATTCATCCCGAGCAAGGTGTTTGATCCGCTGCCGGGCGGCGTCGAAGGCTATTCCGCCAGCCGCCGCAACAAGACCTTCCTTACGACCACGGGCGACTACGCCCGGCTCACGCTCATGACCACGACGGCACACCGGTGGGAAGATAACCTCGGCTTCCTCCCGCGGCAGGCCCTTATCGCCCCGCGCTACAACGCCCTCCTTTTCCTTGACGAGACGAACAATCTCCATGTGCAGGACATGCTCGACGAACACCCTATCGCCGGGATGACGGCCTATTTCGCCCGCATTCAGTACGAGGGCCGGCCCGGGCGCATCTACGACTGGCAGTCCGACGGCGGAGCCGATTTCGAGCGAAAGCTGTCGATGGTACCGCTCATCATCGGCACGTTGAAGGGCACGGTCTACGCGATGTTCGTCGCCGTACCCATTGCCCTGCTCTCCGCCCTCTACGTATCGCAGTTTCTACGCCCGTCTTTGAAGAAAGTGGTCAAGCCGACGATGGAGATCATGGCGTCGTTGCCGTCGGTTATTCTCGGGTTTTTCGCGGGAATGTGGCTTTCGCCGCTGATAAGCAATGCCGTGCCGTCGGTCATGCTGGCGTGTATGGGTGTCTTCGTCGGCGCGGTCCTCATGGGATACGTGTGGAGCAACCTGCCCAACTCGATCCGCCTTACCGTGCCGTCGGGGATGGAATTTGTCGTCGTCTTCTTCCCCGCCATGCTGGTCGCATGGTTGGGTTGGCAGTTCGGGCAGGTCGTGGAAGGCTGGCTCTTTGTGCAGTACGACGAAGTCCTTGCGCGGGACGTGGGATCGTTCCGCATGTGGGTGGTGCAGGCGCTCGGTTGGGATTTTGAGACACGCAACGCGCTTGTCGTCGGCTTTGCCATGGGCTTCGCGGTCATCCCCATCATCTTCACAATTTCCGAGGATTCGCTGAGCAACGTACCCAACTCCTTCCGCTCGGGCTCGCTCGCCCTCGGCGCGAGCCGCTGGCAGACCGCCATCCGTATCGTCCTCCCCACGGCGGCGGCGGGTATCTTTTCCGCGCTTATGATCGGGTTCGGGCGCGCCATCGGCGAGACGATGATCATGGTCATGGCGACGGGCAATTCCGTCGTGCAGGACTTCAATCCTTTCACCGGCATGCGCACGCTCTCCGCCAATATCGCGGTGGAAATCTCGGAGGCGGAGCAGGACGGCACGCTCTACCGTACGCTCTTTCTGTGTGCCTTCATCCTCTTCGTCTTCACCTTCACGCTCAACACCTTTGCGGAAATCCTACGGCAGTGGCTGCGAAAGCGCTACCGCGCCGTCGAGTAAGGGACGCGCCCGCACCGCAGAATCACCACCGCAAATACGGCAATGAAAGCGAAAACGGCTTTTGGAAAAAACATCAAACCCGTCGGCGAAATCTGGGTTTGGGTCACGGGCGTGGGTCTCGCCATGGGGCTCTTCATGATCCTCTTTCTGCTCGGGGTCATCGTCTGGAACGGGCTCAACTACTTCTGGCCCAAACGCATCGCGCAGATCGAGCTGACCGAGACGGGGCGCACCGACTTCCGCGGCGATCATGAGCTGTTCGGCGTCATCACCATGCGCCGTGCGCTGACGGTCGAGAACCTAAGTCCCGATGACGCCGACCTCGTCGACCTCGCCCGGCAGGATCCCGACTACATGCGGGAGATGATGGTCTACACGGGCAACCGCGATGTCTTTGCGACGCAGAACTTCGCCTTTCTCAATATGGGCGATATCGAGCGGATCACCCATCCGGAGGAATTGATGGTCCTTGAGCGGACAGAGTGGGGCGACGCCATCGCGCGCCCGCTTGAACTGCGCCTCGGTACGGGCGAGGTTGTCCCGGCGGACGATCCGCGGTTCGACGAGACGCTTCGCCGCAAGGTGGACGAAGTCCGCGAACGGAGGTCGGAAATCCACCGTATCGAGCGCCGCGAGATGGGGCGCATCAACACGCGCTTCAACCGGGAGAGCCTCGAGATCCGCTACCTGCGATCGCTCGACGAACGCACGCCCGCGCAGGAGGCGGAGCTGGAGCGCCGCCTCGCCACCGTCGAATCTTTGCGCGAAGAACTCCAGCCGCTGGAGCTGCGCAGTCAGATCCTCCGGCAGCAGCAGAGCGAGCACAGCATCGTCTTCGAACTGGTGGGCGGCATCGAGCGTGTGCAGCCGCTCGGCGAGATCATCAACTTCTATCTGCCCAATCAAATGGGCCTTTTCCAGCGTGTAGGGTGGTTCTTTTTCAAGATTTGGGAATTTCTCACCGACTATCCGCGCGAGGCCAATACGGAGGGCGGTATCTTTCCCGCGCTCTTCGGCACGTTTGTCATGACTATCCTCATGAGCCTCGCGGTGACTCCCTTCGGCGTCCTCGCCGCCGTCTACCTGCGCGAATACGCGAAGCAGGGACCGCTCGTGAGCGCGGTGCGCATCTCCATCAACAACCTTGCGGGGGTACCCTCGATTGTCTTCGGCGTCTTCGGGCTGGGCTTCTTCATCCACGAAGTCGGTGCCGTTATCGACCAAGTCTTCTACCCGCGCATGGTGGCGATCAACACGCCCGTCTTCGGTACCGGCGGCATTCTCTGGGCGTCGCTCACGCTCGCGCTCATGACGGTGCCGGTCGTCATTGTGGCGACCGAAGAAGCGCTCGCCGCCGTCTCGCGCGGTGTGCGCGAGGGCTCGCTCGCCTGCGGTGCCTCCAAGTGGCAGACGATCCAGCGCCTTGTCCTTCCGGCTTCGAGTCCGGGCATCCTCACGGGGTTGATCCTCGCCATGGCGCGCGGCGCGGGAGAGGTCGCCCCGCTTCTGCTCGTCGGCGTAATGGCGCTGGCGCCAAGCCTGCCTATCGACGGCATGTTTCCCTTCGTCCACCTCGACCGCAAGTTCATGCACCTTGGTTTCCACATCTACATCGTGGCCCTGCAGTCGCCCGACACCGAGGCGACCAAGCCGCTTGTCTTCGCCTCCACCCTTGTTCTCATCATGTTGGTCGTCGTCCTTAACCTCGGCGCCATCATGATCCGCAACCACCTTCGCAAAAAACTCATGTCCTCGGCGTTTTGAGGAATTCGTAGAACCCGCCGACTGAACCGATCATGGCCCATACCTTCCAGCAGAAAGCCTTCAAACCCGGCGGCGACGCCGGCGCTGAACCGGAAACGGAGAGCCCTCAGCCCGACTTCATCCGGGTGAAGGACTTCAACTTCTTTTACGACAATACAGTCCAGGTGCTTTTCGACCTCAACCTCGACATCCCGAAGCAAAAGGTCACCGCCTTCATCGGGCCGTCCGGGTGCGGTAAGTCGACGCTCCTGCGCAACATCAACCGGATGAACGACCTCATCGACGGCATTCGCCATGAGGGCGATATCACCATCGACGGGCACTCCATCTACGACCCGCACCTCGAAGTCATCTCGCTGCGCAAGCGCATCGGCATGGTCTTCCAGAAGTCCAACCCCTTCCCCAAGTCGATCTACGAGAACATCGTCTACAGCCTGCGCGTGGCAGGCCGCAGCAAGCGCTCCGAACTCGATGAAGTGGTGGAGCGCAGCCTGCGCGGCGCGGCCCTATGGGACGAAGTGAAGGACCGGCTGAAAGAGAGCGCTTTCGGGCTTTCCGGGGGTCAAATGCAGCGCCTGTGTATCGCCCGCGCCATCGCCAACCGCCCCGAGATCCTTCTAATGGACGAGCCCTGCTCCGCCCTCGATCCCATCGCCACCGGCAAGATCGAGGACCTCATCCACGAGCTGAAGAAGGAATACACCATCGTCATCGTCACGCACAACATGCAGCAGGCCGCCCGCGTCTCCGACCGCACCGCCTTCTTCTACCTCGGCAAGCTCATCGAATACAACGGCACCGAGGACGTCTTTATGAAACCCCAAAACCCGCAGACCGAGGCGTATGTCTCCGGCCGCTTCGGCTGAGGCTGGAGGTCAGAAATCGGAGGCCGGAGAACAGGGAACGGAAAACCACTCCACCAACCAACCGCATCCATGCCTCGCTAAAGCTTCGGCCTACGCTCCGCCGCTCCCACCAATTCACCACCAACTATCCATATCATGGCCCGCTTTTTCCAATCCGAACTCGACGAACTGCGCACAAAGATCGTGCAAATGGCCGAACTTGCCGCCGTCTCCGTGGAGAACGTTCTCCGCTCGCTCTACGACCGCGATGCCGATGCCGCACGACGCGTGCGCGAGGACGATGACGTCCTCGACAAGCTTGAGGTCGAGATCGACGCCGCCGCCAACCGCTACATCAGTCTGCGCGCGCCGGTTGCCGGCGACATGCGTCTGGTGACCGTCGCTCTCAAAGCGAGCCACGAGTTGGAGCGCATCGGCGACGAGGCGTCGAGCATCGCCAAGCGGGTGCTCCGCCTGTGCCGCCAGGAGGCGGACGTCGACCTGGGCGGCATCCGCCGGATCGGCGAACCGGCCCTCGCCCTCATCCGCGAGTCCATTGACTGCCTCGTGCAGGGCGATTCCGCGCGGGCGTCCGCCATCCCGCGCGGCGACAAAGAGGTCGACGAAATCCACCGCGCCAACTACGCCGACTACATCGCACGCATCGGTGCCGAGCCCGCCAAAGCACCCGCCTACATCGAACTCATCTTCATCTCCAAGTCCATCGAGCGCATCGGCGACCACGCCACCAATATCGCCGTCGAGACCATCTACCTTGTCGAGGGCGAAGACATCCGCCACACCGACCGCACTAAGCGCTCCATGCAGTAGAGCGCCTTCCCGCTCCGCGCACGAAAAACTCAGTACCGGTAGATGGTGAAGCGGTTCCGTTCTCTTATAGCGGGCATTAGGTGGCATTAAATAGGACAGATAGGTCGAATTTATAGTGGACATACCGATCCTATTTGGATTGAGGTGTGGGCGCAATGTTCTCCTTGTCCCAGAGTGTGGGGTATGCCTTGCGGGCACTGGTCTGCATGGAGGGACAGGATTGCCGGACGCACTACACGCGGGACATCGCGGCATGCAGCGGGGTTCCGGCGGCCTACCTGCCGAAAGTCTTCAAGAAGCTGGCCGACGGCGGCGTGCTGGAAGCGAAGCGGGGGCGGACGGGCGGCACCCGACTTTCGCGTCCCGCGGAAGCCGTCTCGTTGCTGGACATCGCCGAGGCGGTTGAGGGAAAGGATTTTTTGCCCGATTGCCTTCTGGGCGACGGGTTTTGTGACGGCAGCCGGCAATGTCCGTGCCGTTCCTTCTGGCAAGCGGAGCGCGAGCGTATCCGGAGCGAACTGAAGCGAATCTCGTTGGCCGGTTTAATCGCGGCGGAACGTGGAGACCAAGGCGGTAGCGAGAGCACCGGAACCTGCCGCGAAGCGAACGCGAAGACAATTTCCAACCCATAAGCTGGACTGTTATCATGAAAACCACTGCGACCCCCGACCCCGTCGAAGCCACTGGAAGAACTCCGGTCGAAGAGGCACCACCGGAACCGGAACAAGCCCCTGCCTCCTGCACGGAACGCGGTTGCGCGGCGGGTGAAAAGCCGATGGGGCGAAAACGCTTTCTCGCTCAGGTGGCGTCGATGGTGGGGTTGAGCGCGGTGGCGCTGCCTTCGCTTGTGCGGGCCGGATTGGAGGCGGTGGCGGACGGGCGCACGGAAGAATCCGGAGCGGGCTTCCTGAAAGACGGCCCGGAGTTCGAGGAGGACGAAGCGGCGAACATAATCATCCGCATGCAGCGGGAGCTTCGCAAGGCCATGCGCAAACCGATCGAGCAGCGCAAATGGGTGATGGTGATCGATCTGCGCAAATGCACGGGTTGCAATGCCTGCACGATCTCGTGTATCGCGGAGAACCACCTGCCGGGTGGTGTCGTGTACCGTCCCGTGATGGAGGAGGAGATCGGCACCTATCCCAATGTGTCCTTGCGCTCCACGCCGCGGCCCTGCATGCAGTGCGAGACGGCGCCCTGCGTTCCGGTTTGTCCGGTGCATGCGACATGGATCCGCCCGGACGGCATCATCGACATGGACTACGACCAGTGTATCGGCTGCCGCTATTGCATGACGGCATGCCCCTACCATGCGCGCACTTTCGATTTTGGGTACAGCTACACGGAAGGCACGCCCGAGCCGGATCAACCCTACGAGAAGGTGCCGAGTTTCGAATACGGCAAACGCTGGAAACAACAGAAGGGCAGATCGCCGACCGGCAACGTGCGCAAGTGCCATTTCTGTACGCACAAGCTCGACGCGGGCATGCTGCCGTCGTGTGTGACGAGCTGCATTGGCTACGCCACCTATTTCGGCGACGCCAACGACCCGGACAGCCTCGTCGCCGAATTGATCAGCCGAGGGAACAAGATCCGCCTCAAGGAGGAGATGGGCACCCGCCCGCGGGTCTTTTACCTGATCTGAGACCGGCAGACTTTCGATCCGCTCCACCCCGAAACCAAATTTTTCACCCGCTAGAACCATGGCATCCACCGCAACCGCAACCGCCGTTCCCGCGCCCCGGCTGAACCGCACACTCGATTACCGGGTTTCTTTAACCCTTGCCGTCATCGCCCTGATCTTCGGGGCCTACGGTGTCTTTCGGGTGCTCGTCTTCAAAGAGCACGGTGCCCTCACCAGCTATGTCCCGTGGGGGCTTTGGGTGGGGGTGTATGTGTTTCTCGTCTGGCTGGAGGTGGGCATGATCCTGACCTACTTTCTCCTGCGCCGTTTCCTGCGCATCGAGGGACTGCGGCTCCTCGCTCCGGTGGCTATGCTCGCGGCGATCAGCGCTCTGCTCGGCGCGCTCTTTGTCATCGGGATGGATCTCGGGCATCCCTTCCGGTTCTGGAAGGCGTATTTGCAACCCAACTTCGGTTCGCTCATGTCGTGGATGATATGGTTGCACACGCTCTACCTCGGTATTCTCACGGCAGAACTGTTCGCCTATTTCCGCGGCAAGGTGTATGTCGACCGCTGGAAGATCTACCTCAATTTTCTCACTTACATCAGCATTCCTATCGGTGTGCTCCTCATCGCGGTGATCGGCGGTCTCTTCGGGGTGGTGGCGGCCCGGCCTTTCTGGAACGCGTCTGTCCTGCCCTTGATGTTCTTTATCGCTTCCCTTGTGGCGGGTCTCGGGCTCCTCACGCTTTTGCATCTGCTTTTCTCGCCCACGCGGGGCACGCCGCAGTATGAGACGACCGCAATCCAGATGGCCCGTGTCTTTCTCGGTGCGATTGTCATCGGTATGATCGCCTCGCTGGCGAACGGACTCGTCATCGCTTACCCCAATGTGCCGGCTTATGCGGAAGGCCTCAAGCTCGTGCTCTTCGGTCCCTACTGGTGGACCATCTGGATCGTCCACCTTGGCATTGGCGTGCTCGTGCCGCTGGTACTCCTCTCGATCTGGCGCACCCGGCTCTGGGCTATCGGCACGGCGTCGGTATGCTACCTGGTCGGTTTCACCATGGTGCCGGTAAATATAATCATTCCGGGCCTCGCCTATCCTATGCCGACGATGGAGGGCATCAAGGATGCATTCTATCACTCAAAGCTGACCTTTGACTACACCCCCATGTTCATGGAGTGGCAGGTCGTTGTCTTCGCCGTCGGCATCTCGCTCCTCGTCTTTACCGTGGGCTACCGCTACATCGTGGAACCCTACCTGAGGGAGCACCACTGAGAGGTCTTGCGAAACCCTGCCTATCCCATCCCATCCCAACCGCAATCGAGGAAACATCATGAACGATACGCACGCGAAGCCTTCCGGCCTTTCCCGCAGACAATTTCTCAAGACCAGCGCACTTGTCGGTGGCTGCGCTGCGCTCGCCACGGCTTGCCGGAGGGCGGAAGATCTCTCCGCCCGCGCGGAATCCGGCGCGTTGTCCCCCGAGGAGTTCTACGAGCTGTCGAAAGCGGAGAATATCGTCTATACGACCTGCATGAACTGCAACACGGGTTGCGGAATCAAGGCGAAGATCGTGGACGGTGTGATGATCAAGGTGGACGGCAATCCCTACAGCCCGTGGACGATGACTCCGCACATCCGTTACGCGCACAGCCCGGCGGAAGCGGAAATTGCCAAACTGGACGGCGCCATTTGTCCAAAGGGCCAGGCGGGTATCCAGACCTTGTATGATCCCTACCGTATCCGCAAGGTTCTCAAGCGCGTCGGCAAGCGCGGGGAGGGTAAGTGGGAGAGCATTTCCTTTGAGCAGGCGATCTCCGAGGTGGTCGAGGGCGGACGGCTTTTCGCCGACGTTCCCGGCGAGGAGTCGCGCGAGGTGGAGGGTTTGTCGGACATCTGCGCTCTGCGCGATCCGGCGGTCATGGCGCGCCTGCGGGCCGACGCCGCCATGGTGGCGAACGGAGAGATGACCGTGGCGGAGTTCAAACGCGCGCACCGGGCGCACCTCGACAAGCTTATCGATCCCGACCATCCCGACCTCGGGCCGAAGAACAACCAACTGGTCTTCAACTGGGGCCGCATGAAAGCGGGCCGCAGCCAGTTTGTGCAGCGCTTCATCAGCAATGCCTTCGGCACGGTCAACCGTATCGGCCACACCACGGTGTGCCAGGGCTCCCTGTATTTCGCCTGCCGCGCGATGAGCGAGCAATACGTGAACGGACAATGGACGGGCGGGCGCAAGTTCTACTGGCAGGCCGACCTGAGGAACACCGACTTCGTGATCTTCGCGGGTTCGAACGCGTTTGAGGGCGGCTATGGCCCGCCCCTGCGCACACCGAAAATCACCAACGGACTGACGGAGCGCCGCTTTAAGTTTGCTGTGGTTGATCCGCGTATGGGCAAGCTCGGCGGCATGGCCTGGAGATGGGTGCCGGCTACGCCCGGCAGCGAAACCGGCCTCGCCCTCGCCATGATCCGGTGGATCATTGAAAACGAACGCTATGACAAGGCCTACCTCTCCGCCGCCAACAAGGCCGCTGCCGATGCCATCGGCGAGCCCAACTGGAGCGGTTCGAGCTGGCTGGTGAAGATCGGCGAAGACGGGCCGGGTGATTTCCTGCGCGTGGCCGATCTTCCGGAAGCGGACCGCCCCGAAGGTGACACGGACCGCTTTGTCGTCCTCCGCGACGGCCGGATCGGCGCCGTCGATCCCAATGACACCGCTGAGCCGGTCGTGGGCGATCTTCTCGTCGACACAACAATCGGCGGCATCCCCGTGAAGAGCAGTATGCAACTGCTCTACGAGTCCGCCTGCGAGCACAGCCTCTCCGGATGGGCGGAGATCTGCGGCATCCGCGTGCGCGACATCACCGATCTTGCGCGCGAGTTCACCAGCCACGGAAAGAAAGCCGCGGCGGACATCCACCGGGGCGTCTCCCAGCACACCAACGGATACCTCGCTGTGGCGGCGTGGATGAGCCTGAACCTGCTCATCGGTAACATCGGCTGGAAGGGAGGCATGATCGAGTCTTCCACCTACAACGCCACCGGTACGGGCCGCGGCCAGCCGTTTCCGGTGAACGATATGCATCCGGGCAGGCTCGGTCCCTTTGGCGTGTCGATCATCCGCGACCGGGCCGACTACGAGAAATCAACGCTTTTCGACGGCTATCCCTCGAAGCGGCCGTGGTATCCCATCGCCGACAGTATTTTCCAGGAAGTGATTCCCTCGGCGGGTGACGCGTATCCGTATTCCATCAAGGCGCTCATTCTCTACATGGGCGCTCCCAACTACTCCCTGCCGTCGGGCAACGAACTCAACGACATCCTCACCGATACGGCAAAGATTCCGCTTTTCATCGCCAACGACATCACCATCGGAGCGACTTCGGCCTACGCCGACTACATCTTTCCCGACGGCACCTTTTACGAGCGCTGGGAATTTCATGGCTCGCACGGATCGGTCTCGCAGAAGGTCCAGCCGGTGCGCACTCCGGTCGTCACTCCGCTGGTCGATACCTGCACAGTCTTCGGCGAGGAGATGTCCATGAGTCTTGAGTCGATGATGATGGCCATGGCGGAGAAGATGGAACTGAGCGGATTCGGCCCCGACGGTTTCGGCAACGGCATGCCCTTCACGCATCCCGATCACTTCTATTTGAAAATGGTTGCCAACGTGGCCGCCGATGGCGCGCCCGTGCCCGACGCCGACGCCCGCGAGGTAGATCTCCTCAACCGTTCCCGCCGCCACATCGCGGCGCACACGTTCGAGGAATCCCGTTGGCGGAAAGCGGTGGGGGAAGACTGGTGGAAAAAGGTAGTCTATGTGCTCAACCGCGGAGGGCGTTTCCAGGACTACCCCGACACCTACCGGGGGGAGCAGCTCACCAACGCCTACGCCCGGCTCATCAACCTCTACTGCGAAAAGACCGCGCGCTCCCGCAACAGCATGACCGGAAAACGATACGACGGCATCCCGCGCCACTATCCGGTCCTCGATTGCCTCGGACGCGAGCTTCCCGATACCGAAAGCGAGTATCCGCTGTTCCTCAGCACCTATCGGCAGAGCGTGCAGACAAAAACCCGCACCAATTCGGCTTACTGGCTCCTCGCCGTTGTGCCGGAGAATGCGATTCTCATGAACCGGATCACGGCGCAGGATTCGGGGTTCAAGACCGGCGACGAGGTCATTATCAAGAGCGCTACGAATCCGGACGGGGTCTGGGACCTCGGCGGACTCGGCAAACGTCCGGTGAGCGGCAGGATCAAGGTCGTCGAGGGCATGCGCCCCGGTGTCGTGACCTTCTCGCTCGGTTTTGGTCAATGGGGCAACGGCGCTGTCGACATGCGGGTCGACGGCGACACCCTCCGGGGCGACCGCCGCCGCGGGCGCGGCATCAATGCCAATGCGGTCATGCGCGTCGACCCCTTCCTCAAGAACACCGCGCTCTCCGATCCCATCGGCGCGAGCGTGGTCTTCTACGACACACGTGTGCGGTTGGAGCGGGTGGGCTGAGCGTGAGGGGAAGCGGATGTACAGAAACCGGAAGATCGAAACCCGCGCAGAGAGAGGAGGGCTCATTGCCTGATGGCATAATCCCTCCGTCTTCGAGCCCACCGATCTACCGGGCGGCGAAAGCCCCACGATCCGAAGGCCGACAGGGTGCGCAAGGAAACGCGGGCTCTTTGCCGTCGCCGTAGAAGGCGGTATGATTGCCGAAGGCGACGGAGTTGAGGTGTCCGGAAACCGTGGCGCGGGATTCTTCGGTTCCCGTGGGTTTCACAACCGCGCGGGTAATGGCCGTATCCTGAGGCTCGTCACCCCGGGCGGGTTCCTACCGTATAGGAGACAATGGAAATCTACTGGATCCTCTTGCCCATGGCACTCATCGCCGCCCTGTATGCATCGGTCGGGCATGGCGGTGCCTCAGGCTACCTCGCCGTGATGACTTTGGCGGGCATGGCTCCGGAAGTGATGAAGCCCACCGCGCTATGCCTTAACATGGTTGTATCTATGCTGGCCTTGGTGGCTTTCGGGAGGGCGGGCTACTTTCGTCCCGGTCTCTTCTGGCCCTTCGCGCTTGTCTCGATCCCGTTTGCCTTTGCGGGCGGGCGGCTAAACGTCGATCCCGGTTGGTTTCACGCCCTTGTTGCCGTGGTGCTGGCTTTTTCAGCCGTTCGCCTGTGCATGCCCGCGGCTGCGCCGGGCGGGGAAAAGAAACCGTCGTTCTGGATAATCGCGGTCACCGGTTCGCTGATGGGGTTTGTCTCCGGGTTGATCGGAGTCGGCGGCGGAATCTTCCTCACGCCCTTGCTGCTCTTTTTCGGCTGGGCCCGTCCCAAGGTGGCCGCGGCGGTCTCCGCTCCCTTTATCTTCGTCAACTCCGCCGCCGGGTTACTCGGCCATTCCGGGGCTGTGGAATCCTTGCCTATGCTCTGGATGGTCCTTGCTCCGGCCGTGCTTCTCGGCGGGTATATTGGGGCGCGCTGGGGCAGCGGTTTGGCGCACCCGCATCAGATCCGCCGCGCGCTCGCCGTCGTGCTCGTGGTGGCCACATTGAAAATCGCCTTCACCTGAAGGCCCGGGCCGTCATTTGCCCCCGGTATGGAAGCCATCCGACACGCCGTTTGCACCATGCGGTTGTTGCCGTAGGGCGGAGCGGCTTGCGCGCGGAGAACGGATTCACTACCGTTCGCGGCATGAAGCGGAAGCCCGTCACAGCCGGTTCGACCGGTCTACGCTGCTGCTCGGAACGGTGGGCGGCAGCATGGCGGCGTCCGGGCCGGGGTGCGGCACTGGCCTTCTATGCCGCTGCGCTCGCAGCGGCGGCGTGTGGTGTGGCCATGGCCGTTCGAGGGTATCCGGGGGATTTCGACTGGATGTACACCGTCCTTTCGCACCTTGCCTCCAACCGCCGCAATCCCGAGGGCGGGCGCTGGCTCTCCGGGGCGTTCATCGTCGCCGTTGTCTTGCTCTGGCCGGTGGTCACGCGGCTCGGGCGTAGGAGGGAGGAAGCAGAGGGCGGGGGTGCTCATCGCGCGCATCGCGCGGCCACGTTCGCCCTGCGCGCCGGGCTCCTCGGCGGAGCGCTGCTGGGTATGGAGGGGATCACCGGCCTGCGCTTCTCGGAATACTTGCACAAAGCGCACGAAGCCATCGCTTTGCTCACCTTCTTCGCGTTCTACGGGGGCGTGCTGGGGCATCTGGTCCTCCGTGGGCGTGCGAGCCGCAGGTTCCGGCTCCCCGCCGCGCTTGTGATTCTGCCGGTCCTCGGCGTCGGTTTTGCGCAGTTCGGCTTGTACATCGACCAACGCGATCTCGGTTGGGTCAACACCGACTGGCGCGCGCAGGGGGTTCCCCTTTGGATGAGCTTCGCCTTCTGGCAGTGGGCCGCCGCCGGTGGCCTTGCCGCCGGACTCGCCGTGCTCGTCTACGCGGCAAAGGAACCCCGGTCTGGACGCATGGGCGCGGACGTCAGAGCGGACGAGAAAGTTCCGTGAAATCGCCCTAATCATTAGCGACGCAGGAAAAGGTTCACCGTGCGGGTGAAAAAACTTG
>JAFIGH010000150.1 GCA_020831525.1 Opitutales bacterium | reverse complement strand
GGATGCTGGGGTGTTGCCCTTGGCCCGAGGGCGTTGCCTTGGGCGGAGGGGTATCGCGCCTTTGGCGCTGGGGTGTTGGGCGTTGCGTTGACTGCACGGGGCGCCGGGGTGTCGGGCGTTGCGTTGGCTGCCCGGGGTGCGGGCGGTTCCGGTGTCCCCCGGGCGGCGGCAGGCCCGAAGGGCCGAAACCCTTCAGCCCGGCCCAGCGGGCCGGGTATGTGCGGGGGAGAACGGGCGGCCTGAAGGGCCGCGACAGGAGGGGGGCGGGAGAATCCTTGTATGGCGCGAACGGCGCATCCAATGGGCCGTTTTGGTCTTGCGCGTCATGGGTATGCCAGCAATACTTTGCGGACATAAACCATAAATGTAAACAAACCTCCGGCCTTCCATCCGATCATGCCCCAATCGCTCTCCCGTGTCCTTGTTCATTTGGTATTCAGCACGAAAAACCGCGAGCCATGGCTGTGCGCCGAGGTCTTGGCACCCACCCATGCGTACCTCGCCGGGGTTCTGCGGGAGATCGGCTGCCCGCCGTTGCGGGTCGGCGGTGTGGCTGACCATGTGCATCTGCTCTTCGGCCTTTCGCGAACGCGGACAATCGCCCAAGTGACCGAATGCGTGAAGACGAGTTCGTCCAAATGGATCAAGGCGCATCCGTGCGGGAAGGTCTGCGACCGGTTCCATTGGCAATCCGGTTACGGGGCATTTTCCGTGAGTGAATCGGATTCCGCGCGGGTCGTCGCCTACATCGAAAATCAGCATGAGCATCACCGTGCGATGACATTCCAGGATGAATACCGGACGTTGTTGGAGCGGTACGGCATTGCCTATGACGAGCAATATGTCTGGGATTGACGGGAACCGCGGTGTGAAGGCGCGGGTGGTGTTTTGTGGGGTGGTGCCGACGGGCGGCGTATCGGTGCCCGCGGGCGGACCGTGTCGCGCACCTTCGGCGCGCGGGATGGTGCGTTGCCCTGATTCCCAGGGCGTTGCCCTGGGCTGAGGGGTATCGCGCCGTTGGCGCTGGTGTTGTCGGGCGGTGCGTTGGCGGCGTGGGGCGTTGGTGTTGTCGGGCGGTGCGTTGGCGGCGTGGGGCGTTGGTGTGTCGGAGGGTGCGTTGACGCCGCGGGCGCTGGTGCGCGGGCGGGTCGGTGCCGCCGACGGCGCAGGCCCGAAGGGCCGAAACCCTTCAGCCCGGCCCATCGGGCCGGGTGTGTGCGGGATATAACGCGGCGGCCTGAAGGGCCGCGACAGGGGGCGGCGACCTTGCCCGAGCACGCAGGATCGGATTGACGCCGCGGGCGCCGGTGCGCGGGCGGTGCGGTGTCACGCACCTTCGGCGCGCGGGATGGTGGCGTTGTCCTTTTTCCCAGGGCGTTGTCCTTTTTCCCAGGGCGTTGCCCTGGGCTGAGGGGTATCGCGCCGTTTGCGCTGGGGTGCCGGACGGTGCGTTGACGGCGTTGGGTGCTGGGGTGCAGGCGGTACGGTGCCGCCGGGTGGCGCAGGCCCGAAGGGTCGAAACACTTCAGCCCGGCCCGACGGGCCGGGAATGTGCGGAATAGAACGCGGCGGCCTGAAGGGCCGCGACAGGGGGCCGCACAACCGCAAAAGGCGGCGTTCCCGCCGCACTCCACGGCGCTTCGCGCTACGAAAACGCGGGTGCAGCCCGCCATGAACTGCCTTTCGACAGGCTGAAGGCCCTGAGCAACGCCGAAGGGCGGTGATCTTTCACCGCCTTCGCCGCTGGTCAGCTCTCCCGCCGCGGCCAGCCGGGCGGGTGCTGCCGGAGGGCGGCGTAGGCGCCGAGGCCTAGGAGGGCGGAGAGGACGACAAACCAGTCGCCGAAGCGGACGTAGGGCGTCAGCTTGCCGGCTTGGTAGGGGTTGATGGCGAAGGGCGCGCTTTGCGTGCCTTGGAAATAGATCGTCCCTCCGGGGCCGGTGACGACGTGGCGGATGCCGCCGAACTCGTCGATCCACCCGCTCCAGCCGGCGTTGCCGACGCGGAGGACGGGGCGTCGTGTCTCTACGGCGCGGAGGACGGAATGGGCGGCGTGCTGGTAGGCGCCGGCCTCTTCGCGGAACCACGTGTTGTTGGTGGCGACAAAGAGGAAGTCCGCCCCCGCGCGGACCGACTCGCGGGCGAGCCCGGGAAAGATGTCCTCGAAGCAAATGAGCGAACCGACACTGTAGACGGAGTCGCCCACTTCGAGGGGAACGAGCTGCGCGCCCTCGCCGGGGTGGAAGGAACCGGGGAGGGGAACAACCTTGTCGAGAAAGGGCAGAAACCGCGTGAAGGGTACGTATTCACCAAAGGGTACGAGCCTCCGCTTGGCGTAGAAGCGCGGGCGCAGGCCGCGCTCCGGCTGGGCGACGAAGACGGCGTTGTACCAACGGGCGTCGGGGTCGCGGCGGTCGCCCTCCACGGCGATGTTGCCCATGAGGAGGGGGCGGTCGAAAAGGTCGACGAGGTCCTCTACCCACGCGCGCATTTGCGGGTCGCCGTAGACGGGAAAGGGGGTGGGGGCCTCGGGCCACACGACGACATCCGCCCCGAGGTAGAGGCTCACCTGGGAAACACGCGAGAGGTCGTCGAGCACCTGCTGGGTGTAGTCGCGGTCCCACTTCTCCGCGGGGCGGGCATAGGGCTGGATGAAGGCGGCGTCGAAGACGGTTTCCCCGCGCCCGCGCTCGCCGCCGATGCGGATGCCGACGAAGACGGAAAGGGCGAGGAAGGTCATCGCCGTGTAGAACTCCGGGTTGAAGCGCGTGAACCACGGGCCGCGCCGTTGTGTGAGGAGCTGTACGACGTAGAAGACGATGGCGAAGTTGAAGAAGACGAGGAGGAAGGAGACGCCCCATGCCCCGGTGACGGAGGCGGTCTGGAGGAGGAGGGGGCGCTGCCACTGGCTTGCCGCGAGCGGCAACCACGGAAATCCGGTGAGGATCCACGAGCGTATCCACTCGAGGACGACCCACAGCCCGGCAAGCCCGAGAAGGGCGAGGACGCGCCGGGCCTTGGGCAGCCCCCATGTGCGGACGAACACCCAGCGCAGGGCGAGCGCCCAAACGACGAGAAAGAGAGCGAGGACGGCGCTGAGCAGGAGGGTGGAGGCCCAGCCGATGAAGACGCCGCCCGCTACGCCCGCCTCCACGGCGAAGTGCCGCAGCCAGATGATGAGGGCGAACCACGCCGCCCACCCGCAGCCGAAGGAAACGAGAGCGACTTCGCGGTAGCGCGGCTGGAGGACGAGGATCCAGACGACGAGCGGGATCGCCCAGATGTAGGCCGCCTCCGCGACATCCCACGGCGGAAAAGCGGCGAAGAGGGCGAAAGCGGAAAGAGCCGCCGCCGCGACAGCGGCGAGGGGGCGGGTCCACGGCGGCCATGCCGCGGCCGGGCCCGGCACGCCCGTGCCTATTTCCGCACGAGTTTCCAGCCCTCCTCCTTCACGAGTTTCTCGGCCTTCTTCCACTTCATGCTCTCGGTCTTGCCGTCGCGCTGGATGGTGACGGTTTCGTTGCGCTTGGGCTCGTTTTCCACCTGCACGGGCTTGCGCTCGATCTTGGGCAGTCTGATGTCGCGTCCGCCGCGGCCGGCGGCCTGTGCGCCCGCGCCGACAGGGGCCGATTGGCCTTGGTCGCCGTCGGGATCGGCGGGGCCGGAGGTTTTCGCGCGGCTATGCATGCGCTCCATGAGCTGGTCGAAAGCGCGCAGGTTGGTCACACTGCGGAAGATGCTCGTGCAGATTTCCGCGCGGACCTGCGTCATCATCTGCTCGAAGTAGGAATAGGCCTCGTTCTTGTATTCGACGAGGGGATCTTTCTGCCCGTAGCCGCGCAGGCCGACACTCTGCCGCAGGTCTTCCATCTCGGTGAGAAGGCCCTGGTAGTTGCGGTCGATGCAGCTGATGACGACGAAGCGTTCGAGGCGCTTGAGGGCCTCGGGCTCCTCCGCGTCCTGCTTCATGCGGTAGGCCTCGCGCACCTTTGCGAGGACGAGATCGGCGGCATCGTCGGCGCTCTTGCCTTTGAGTTCCTCCGGTTTGAGGATGATGGGGAAGGTCTGCCCCGCCCATGTCGCGAAATCGCTTTCCTCTTTGTCGTCGTCGGTGTCGCGGCCGACGCTGAACTCGTCGACTTTGGCGTCGATCTCCTCGGCGATCAGCTCGAAGATGATCTCGCTCGGCGTGTCGGAGGTGATGGCGTCGTTGCGCAGGCCGTAGATGACTTCGCGCTGCTTCGAGCCGACATCGTCGTACTGCAGGAGGCGGCGGCGGATGGAATAGTGGTGCTGCTCGACGGTCTTCTGCGCCCGTTCGATCATGGGGTTGAGCCAACGGTGTTCGAGCGGCTCGCCCTCTTCGAAGGAGCTTTCGAGGAGCTTGCCCGCACTGCCCTGGCTGTAGAGGCGCATGAGTTCGTCCTCAAGGGAGAGGAAAAAGCGGGTCACACCGGGGTCGCCCTGGCGGGCGCAGCGGCCGCGCAACTGGCGGTCGATACGGCGCGAGGTGTGGCGCTCGGTGCCGATGACGTAGAGCCCGCCGGCGTCGGCCACGCCCTCGCCGAGTTTGATGTCGGTGCCGCGGCCTGCCATATTGGTGGCGATGGTGACGGCCCCGCGCTGGCCCGCGCGCGCCACGATCTCGGCCTCCTGGGCGTGGAACTTGGCGTTGAGGACACTGTGGGTGATGTTCTTGCGCCGCAGCATGCGCCCGAGAAGTTCCGAGGCGTCGACCGAAACGGTGCCGACAAGGCAGGGCTGGCCGCGCTTCTGCGCTTCCTCGATCTCATTGACGACGGCGCTGTACTTTTCGCGCCGCGTCTTGTAGATGACATCGTTGTTGTCTACGCGGATGCACGGCTTGTTGGTCGGGATGACCATGACGGACAGCTTGTAGATGTCCTTGAACTCGTTGGCCTCCGTCTCCGCCGTGCCCGTCATTCCCGCCAGTTTCTCGTATTGGCGGAAGTAGTTCTGGAGCGTGATTGTGGCGTAGGTCTTCGATTCCTTCTCGATCTTGACGTTTTCCTTGGCCTCGACCGCCTGGTGGAGACCGTCGGACCAGCGGCGGCCCGGCATGACACGGCCGGTGTTCTCGTCGACGATCATCACCTTGCCCTCCTGCACGACGTATTCGACGTCGCGCTCGTAGAGGCTGTAAGCGCGCAGGAGCTGACTGATGCAGTGGATCTCCTCGCTGGTCCGCTCGAACTCGCTCTGGGCGTCGGCTTTGGCCTTGGCCTTTTCCTTGGGGTCGAGGTCTTCCCGCGCGTCGATCTCCATGTAGTGCGTGGGCAGATCGGGGAGGACAAAGGCGTCGGGGTTGTCCGGGCGGAGGAGTTCGCGGCCTTTCTCCGTGAGGTCGCTGCTGCGCTGCTTTTCGTCGAGGGTGAAATACAGCTCTTCCTTGAGGGCGTAGCGCCGGTTCTTATTGAAGTCGCCGGCCATTTCGAGGTCGAAGGCGTCGAAGGCCTTGCGGATCGGCCCCCCCTCGAGGAGACGGAGGAGGATTTTGTTCTTCGGCATGCCCTGCTTGACCTGCCACATGAGCGTGTAGGGATCGGAGTCGCGCGGATCCTCGGGGACGGGCAGGGGTTCATCGCCGCGCTTGGTGCGGCTTTTGTTCTCCCTCTCGATCCGGGCGATCTCTTTGAGGCGCTTTTCGGCCTCTTCGCGCTCCTCTTTTACCTGCTCCCCGCCTTTGTCCAACTCCGCCTTCGCTTCCGAGATGAGGCGGTTGCACAGTTGCGTCTGCTTGCGCACAAGGCGCTCGATGAGCGGCTTCAGCTCCATGTAGGGGGCCTCGCGGTCGCTCTGCACGGGGCCGGAAATGATGAGCGGGGTGCGCGCTTCGTCGATGAGGATGGAGTCCACCTCGTCGATGATGCAGAAGAAGTGGTCGCGCTGCACCTGCTGCGCGCGGGTTGTCGCCATGCCGTTGTCGCGCAGATAGTCAAAGCCGAACTCGCTCGCCGTGCCGTAAGTGATGTCTTTGTTGTAGGCTTCCCGCTTCTCTTCGGGCGGCTGCTGGTTCTTGATCACCCCCACGCTCAGACCGAGAAACGAGTAGAGATGGCCCATCCATTCGGCGTCGCGCTGGGCGAGGTATTCGTTGACCGTGACCAGCTGCGCGCCCCGCCCGGCGAGGGCGTTGAGGTAGAGGGGGAGCGTGGCGACGAGGGTCTTGCCCTCGCCCGTGGCCATTTCCGCGATCATGTTCTGGTGCAGGGCCATGCCGCCGAGCAACTGCACGTCGTAGTGCACCATATTCCACACGTCCTTTGTGCCGACATAGTCGATCTCGCGCCCGCAGAGGCGCCGCGCCGCGTTCTTCGCCACGGCGAAGGCCTCGGGCAGGAGGTCGTCGAGGGTCTCGCCCTTTTGGAAGCGCCCGCGGAACTCGTCCGTCTTGGCCCGCAGCTCCTCGTCGGACAGGCTCTGGTAGGACGCCTCGAGTTCGTTGATGCGCTGCACGAGGGGCCGCGCCTTCTTGTAGAACCGACGGTAGTGGCTCCCGGAAAGTCTTTTGAGAATCTTCTGAAACATCACGCGATATGCAAAGCCCCCCACCCAAGGGCATTCGCCGCTTCATGGCAAGCTTGGGCGGAAAACGGCGCGGAAACCCCCAATCGTTAGCGACGGTCTTGGGCAGGGATCGGCCGACGGTTTTGCGGCGG
>JAFIGH010000149.1 GCA_020831525.1 Opitutales bacterium | reverse complement strand
GGATCAGCTGCTTATCCGCGCCATTCGGCCTTGCCGGCGGGTCGACGGAGGCGCGGCTCCGTCGCTACGGGGTGGCGGCGGATTTTGGGGTGGAGGGGGAGGAAGACGAAATGGGAGAGGGTTAGACGTCGATGGCGCTGGGATAAGCCGCTATTGCATGGAGCGTTTCCGCACAAAGAGCATGCGGGACGCCCGCTCCACTTTCGAGTCACCGAGCGCGCGGCTCAATAATCGGAAGCGCCCGGTCCCATACCCTACTCCGCTGCAGGAAAGTAGCAGCGGAAGTGCGTGCCTTTGCCGGGAGTGCTGGCGACATCGACGCGCCCTCCGTGGAGTTGGACGATGTGTTTGACGATGGCGAGGCCGAGGCCGGTGCCGCCGGACTCGCGGGAGCGGCCCTTTTCCACGCGGTAGAAGCGCTCGAAGACACGCGCGAGGTCGGCGGCGGGGATACCCGCGCCGTCGTCCTCCACCCCGCACACCACCTCGGCGCCAATCCGGTCGACATGGAGCCGCAGGCGGCTGAACCCGCGAGCGTGCTTGAAGGCGTTCTCGACGAGGTTTTCAAGGACTTGAGAGAGCCGCAGGGGATCGCCGTCGATCCGGGCGGGCTCCGCGCCTTCCTCGACGATGACTTCACATCCGCATTCTTTCGCCCGTCCGGCATAGCTCTCCGCCACCTCCCGGAGGACATCGCCGAGCGCGACCGTCTCCTTCTTGAGAATGCTCTCGCTCGATTCGAGCCGGGAAAGGAGGAGTAGCTCCTCCAGAAGCTGATGGAGACGGCACACATTTTTCTGAATGGTCGTGAGAAAGCGCACCTGATCCTTTTCGTCCAATTCCGCCCGGTCCTCGAGAAGGGTTTCGACGAACCCTTTGATGACCGTCACCGGCGTGCGCAGTTCGTGGGAGACATTGGCGACGAACTCCGTGCGCACACGCTCGAGCCGTTTCTGGCGCGTGATGTCGTGCATTATGAGGAGAACAAGGCCTTCCTCCGCCTCGCGGCGTGTATTGAGGCGCGCCCCTGTCACTTCGAACCATAGGGCTTTGCCGCCCGCCGTGAATTCCATCTCCGTGTGCTCCGCCGCGCCGCCCGCGCGCGTGTTGCGGATGTATTCGACGAGCGCCGAACTTTGCAGGAAGGTTTCGATACGCTTGCCCAGCGGCGGCTCCGTAAGCCCGAGCAGTTGCCGCAGCGCCTCGTTGGCGACCAGCACCGCGTTCTCGTTATTGATAATGAGCACCGCTTCCCGCAAACTTCCGAGAGTCGCCTTGATCCGCGCGACATGGTCCTGCTCCGCCTCGCGCAGACGCCGGTTTTCCTCGACCAGAGAATTGACCATTGTCGTCAATTCTTCCATACCGGCGGGTCGTGACAACGCGCCGCCCTCTTCGGCAAGAAAGGGCGCGCGGCGGCGCGCCGCCGCCGCAAGTTCCGCCGCCGCGCGGGCCGTGGCCGCCTGCCTGCGCCACAGGAAGAGTACCAATACGGCTAATACAGAAATTATCACGTAGGCCATAGCTCGTCGGCGGAAGCGCCACCCCTGCCCTACTCTTCCCGGATGCGGTAGCCCACGCCCCGCACCGTCTCGACCATGCCCGCGCGCGGTCCCAGCTTTTCCCGGAGGCGCCGCACATGCGTGTCAATCGTACGTGTCTCCGTGTCTGTGTCGTAGTTCCATACATTGACAAGCAGGTTCTCGCGCGACTGCACCCTACCCTTCCGTTCGAGAAGCAGCCGCAGTAGTTTGAATTCGGTCGCCGTAAGTTCCACAGCTTCGCCGCCTGCCGTGACGGCATGCAGCTCGATGTCGAGAACGATGTCGCCCGCCTGCAGGCGCGCCGCAGTCTCCCCGCCCTCCGGATGAACACGCTTGAAGAGCGACTTGATGCGCAACAGCAGCTCCTTTGAGTCGAACGGTTTTGCGATGTAGTCGTCCCCGCCGCTCTCGAGGCCGCGTATGCGGTCCTCGATTTCACCCCGCGCCGTAAGAAATATGATCGGAACGGATTTCAGGCGGCTGTCCGCCCGTACCATGCGGCAGATTTTCAACCCGTCCAACTCGGGCATCATGATGTCGAGGACAAACAACTCGGGCCGGAACTCGTGCGCCCGGCCCATGAATTCAAGAGGGTTGTTCACTACAGCCACTTCATACCCCTCGCGCTTCAACTTGTAGCGCAGGAGTTCCGTGACATCCGGCTCATCATCGACGATCAGTATACGTTTGTTCATGCTCGAATCCCCTTTTCCTTCAAAAGGTTTCAAGCCAAGCTATTGAGTAAGGTATGCCTTTGTGCAACAAGAATTTGTGTCACACAACCGTAACACTACCGACGCCCCAACGCAACCATGAGAATGGCGACATCGGTTGGATTGACTCCACTGATGCGCGAGGCCTGCCCCAAGGTGGCGGGCCGGACGGACGACAGCTTCTGCGCGGACTCGGCGCGCAGCCCGCGAATCGATTCATAGTCAAATCCGTCCGGAACTTTCAGCTCCTCTAGGCGGCTGAGTTTCGCAATCGTACGCATCTCCCGCTCGAGGTATCCCTTGTAGCGCACGCGGTAGTCGATCTCTTCGCGGACCTCGGCGGACTCGGCGAGGTATTCGGCGGGCAGCTGCGCCTCGTCCAGTCCGCGCCGGATACCGTCGGCCCAGCTTCCGCCGCTTGTCGTGTGGGTCTCCAGCCAACGGGCCCAGTGCTCCACGCGGTTCCGCTTGCGCCGCACCCGTGCCATGCGTTCCGGCGGCAGCAGTCCGGCGGCGGCGGCGTGGTCGGCAAGCCGCAGCTCGGCGCTACCGTGGTTGAAGAGAAGCCGGTGCTCGGCGCGGCTGGTAAACATGCGGTAGGGCTCGGACGTCCCCTTTGTCACGAGGTCGTCGATGAGGACACCGGTGTAGCCCTCATGGCGCGCGATAGTCATGGCGGGCTCTCCCCTCACCTTC
The DNA here is from genome assembly GCA_020831525.1 of Opitutales bacterium. Lineage (GTDB taxonomy): Bacteria > Verrucomicrobiota > Verrucomicrobiia > Opitutales > Oceanipulchritudinaceae > SLLG01. Next base: position 3,773 of record JAFIGH010000149.1, on the reverse strand, counting down.
CGCACGGCGTTGACGCCGGCGACCAGACCCTGCGCCCCGGCCTCCTCGTAGCCCGAGGTCCCGTTGATCTGTCCGGCGAAGAAGAGATTCGCCACTTTCTTTGATTCGAGGGACGGGAAGAGCTGCGTGGGCGGCGCGAAGTCGTATTCCACGGCATAGGCGGGCCGCAGCATGCGTGCATGCTCCAAGCCGGGAATGGTGCGCAGCATTTCCACCTGCACGTCATACGGCAGGCTCGTCGAAAGTCCGTTGATATAGTACTCCTCGGTGTTGCGGCCCTCGGGTTCAAGGTAGAGCCGATGCCGGTCTTTGTCGGCGAAGCGCACTATCTTGTCCTCGATACTGGGGCAGTAACGGGGGCCGGTTCCGGCGATCTCTCCGCTGTACATAGCGGAGCGGCAGAGATTGGCGTTCACGATCTCCGCCGTCGCCTCCGTTGTGTAGGTGATGTGGCAGTCCGTCTGTTCTTCGCCGGGCCGCCAGCCGGTGCGCCGGGCACCGGATTGTTCCACGTGGAACATCGCGCGGTCGAAGGCCTCCGTGAAAATGCGTTTGCCGTGTTCCACGTGGAACAATGGTTCGTCCGAGCGCGTGCCGTAGAAACCGAAAAGCGTCGGAAAGGAATCTCCCGGCTGCGCCTCCAGCTTGGAGAAATCGATGCTCGTTCCGAGCAGACGGCACGGCGTTCCGGTTTTGAGCCGCGCCAACTCGATTCCCGCCTCCTGAAAGCTTCCGGAAAGCGTCTCCGCCGAAAAGTCCCCCATGCGCCCGCCGGCGGACTTCGCCGTTCCGACATGCATGAGGGCGCGGAGAAAAGTGCCGGTGGTGACGACGACGGCGCGGGCGTGGAACTCGATACCGAGCTGGGTTTTTACCCCGGTGACGCGGTCGCCGGAGAAAACCAGCCCCGTGACCATCGCCTGAAAGAGGGTGAGGTTCTGCTGAAGCTCCAGCGTGTGCTTCATGCGGAACTGGTAGGCCTTTTTGTCGCACTGCACACGCGGCGCGCGCACGGCGGGCCCTTTGGAGCGATTGAGGAGCCGGAACTGGATGGCCGTGACATCCGCATTGACACCCATCTCGCCGCCGAGGGCGTCGATCTCGCGGACCATGTGTCCCTTGGCCTGGCCGCCGATGGCCGGGTTGCAGCTCATCTGGGCGACGGTGTCGATATTTCCCGAGAGGAGGAGGACACGCGCGCCCATGCGTGCGGCGGCCAGCGCGGCCTCACACCCGGCATGGCCCGCGCCGCAGACAATGACATCAAACTCAGGGTCGGTCTTCATTTTCCAATGCAAAAGGAGGCGAAGAGGCGGTCGAGCATCCGCTCGTTGTCGATCTTGCCGATAATTTCGCCAAAAGCCTCGACGGCGTCCCGCAAATCACTGGCCATCAGCTCTATACCGATTTCCCCGCGCGCCTTGCCGGCGGCGTCGCGGAGAGACTGACGCGCCCGGCGGAGGGCGGCGGCATGCCGGGCGGAGACGAGCACGGCATCGCGCGGCGGGACGACAACCCCGGTTTCCAGCATCTGCACCATGGATTCGCGCAACTCGCGGAGGCCTTCGCCGGAAACCGTCGAGAGGCGAAGCCGGGGGAGGGCGGGCCACCATGCGGGATCGGCGTGCCATGCCGGGAGGTCGGCCTTGTTTTCGAGGACGAGCGCGGGCGTGGTTTCGAGAATCGGGGCGAGGCCCGCGTGCAGGGAAGGGGAGGGGAGGGCGCCGTCGCGGACAAGGAGGATGGCGTCGGCCCGCTCCGCCTGCCGCAGGCTCCGGGCGATCCCTTCGCTCTCGACGGCATCGCGGCTTTCGCGCAGCCCGGCGGTGTCGACGAGAACGGCAGGGTAGGGGCCGAGCCGGACCTGGACCTCCAGAAAATCGCGCGTCGTTCCGGGGGTCTCGCTGACAATGGCGCGGTCGTCGGCGACCAGAGCATTGAGGAGACTGCTCTTGCCCGCGTTGGTCGCGCCGAGGACGGCAATGCGTACACCGTCATGCAGGCGGGACCGGTATTCTTCGCTGGCAACGAGCCCGTCGATCTCAGCGATGACGGTTTGCAGCCGGCCGAGGGGGCCGCCGACATCCTCCGGAGGCAGGTCTTCTTCCGGGAAATCAATGTAGGCCTCGATCTCGGCGGAGATTTGTAAGATGTTCTCTATCAGTCGGTTAACGATTCCTCCCAGCCGCCCGTCGAGTTGCTGCCGGGCGGCCTCGGCAGCCCGCTCGCTGCGGGCGCGGATGAGGTCCATGACGGCCTCGGCCTGCGTGAGGTCCATCTTGCCGTTGAGAAAGGCGCGGCGGGTGAACTCCCCCGGCTCGGCCATGCGGCAACCCCGGCGCAGGAGGTCCTTGAGGATGGAATCGACGATGAAGGGGTTGCCGTGCGGAAAGAGTTCGAGGACGTCCTCGCCGGTGTAGGAGGCGGGCTTGGCGTAGCGGATGGCGAGGAGGTCGTCGATGACCCGCCCGTCTGTCGTGCGGTAGTGGACGCGCGTCGCCCGGCGCGGCGGCAGTCCGGCGGCGGGAACGCCGTCCATGCCCGCCAAGAGGGCAGGGGAGAGCGGGCCGCTCACACGGAGCGCGGCCAAGGCCGATTCGCCCACCGGGGTGCCCGGGGCGACAATCGTTTCAGTGTCGTCCATAAAAGGGCATCGCATCGCACGAATTCCCGCCCGGGGCAAGTTTTCGCACCACGAGAGGCCACGCCTCGGCCCCTGCCTCTTCATCTTCCTCTTCGTCTCACGCGCTCCACCGCTCTCCAACCGCGGTGTTTGAACAGGAGGACGCGGAGGTAGCGGAGGGATTTTGCCGCTTCCGCATATGGCTGTGCAGATCCTGAATTCTGCGCCCTCAAGGAACAAGTTACACGGTTTCTCGCCTCTGCTTTCTCTGCTACCTCCTGTAAAAACTGCGGCGGAAACGCCGCGCACAGGCTCGGGGTGCCGCTCCACCGCTGTGCTTGAACAGGAGGAAGCGGAGGAAACGGAGGGACTTTGCCCGCTCTCGCAGATGGCTGCGCGGATTCTGAAATCTGCGCCCTCAAGGAAAAAGCCACACGGTTTCTCGCCTCTGCTTCCTCTGCTTCCTCCTGTAAAAACTGCGGCGGATGCGCCGCGCACAGGCTCGGGGTGCCTCTCAACCGCCGCTCAACCGCGGTGTTTGAACAGGAGGAAGCGGAGGTAGCGGAGGGACATTGCCGCTTCTGTAGACCATGGCGTGGATGGTAAAGCCTGCTGCCCGAAAGGAGTTTTGCGCGCGACTTCTCGCCTCTGCTACCTCTGCCTCCTCCTGTAAAAACTACGGCGGATACGCCGAGCGCGCGCGCTCGGCGTCCCGCTCCACCGCTCTCCAACCGCAGTGTTTGAACAGGAGGAAGCGGAGGACGCGGAGGGATTTTGCCGCTTCCGTGGACGGCTGCGCGGATTCTGAAATCTGCGCCCTCAAGGATCAAACCACACCGTTTCTCACCTCTGCTGTCTCTGCTTCCTCCTGTAAATACTGCGGCGGAAACGCCGCGCGCAGGCTCGGGATGCCGCTCCACCGCTCTTCAACCGCAGTGTTGAACAGGAGGAAGCAGAGGACGCGGAGCCTTTGTGCTGCTGGCGGTGCGCCGTGACGCGGCGCGGGTGTCTACGGGCAAGAAAACGCAGCCGCCGCAGCGGACTGCCGACCAAAGGTCTGGCAGCTACGTCTCTCCAACCGAAGGCGGCCGCTTATCCGCCCTAATCATTAGCGACGCAGGAAAAGGTTCACCGTGCGGGTGAAAAAACT
>JAFIGH010000039.1 GCA_020831525.1 Opitutales bacterium | reverse complement strand
CTGGGGCGGGCTGTGCAGTCTGCGCGATTTGAAAAAGGATGTGATCGGGTAGCGGCGGAGGGGTGCGACGACTATTCCCATGGGTTCAGCCGGATCAACGGTCGGGCGTGGTTGCTGACTGGACACGCGGCGGGAGCGGCCCGTGAGACGGCGGGTGCGCCGGGTATGTCCGCGGCTCCTGTGGCGGCGTGGGAGCGGGGGCGGGTTCGTATGGATTGAGCGAATGGAGATGCGATGACAGGAGGTGTCGGGTTGCACGGGGTCATTCCTTTGTCATTGGCGCTGCGGAGGGATGGGCACAGGCTCCGTAGGCGCGAGGTAAGCTCGCCCGCCCCAATCTCGACGGTTTGCGGACAACGCCGGGACGGAGATCGGCGGTACGACGGTACCGTATAATAAGGTGCCACCGGCCGAGGCGTTGACCCTGTCGTCCGGGGAAACCCGCAAGGCCTCCGCGCTGCCGGGCTCAATCGTCCCATGGGTGAAGGACGGCGTCGGCGATGCGTCGGGCGAGGTCGGTGGTGAGGCGGGGAAGGGCTTGGTGGCGGGCGTCGGGGAGGGCCGGGTTGAGGTAGGCGACAGTGGCGGCTTCGACGGCGGATTCGCGCACGGTTTCGCCCTCCGCGTTGACGAGGGCGAGGGCGGCGCCGAGGCGGAGGTCGTAGGACGCAGCCCGCGTTGTGTCGGCGGGAAGGGCCGCGCGGGGCGTCTGCTCAAGGTCCGTGAGGGTGACGCGGAGGATGTAGGCGGCCCGCCGCGGGGAGGCGGCGAGCGTGGTGCCGCCGCGGGCGGCAAGCGTTTCGCGGATCTGGCGGGTGAGCAGGGCATTGACCTGCGGGAGGTAGGTTTCGTTTTCGACGATTTCGACGAAAACGGAGCGCACGGGGGCGGCGTCCGGAGCGCCGGGGCGGTAGGCGGCGCACCCGGCGAGAAGCAGAGCCGCTAGAGCGAGAAAAGCAATTGCGGCGGGAAGCGGCAGTGCGGGGCCGTGGTGCATGGTGCGGGCGGCGTAATCAATCAGTCGGGCAGGACGAACGGATCGCGGTCGCGGTCGAGGAGGTCCTCGGTGGGCGGTTCCTCAAGGGCCGGATCGAATTCGGGTTCCTCGAAATCAAGGTCGGTGGCACGGCGGCGCCAGAAAAAGATGCGTTCGCCCCATGTGGTGCGCGGCGGGCGGTAGTCGGGGTCCTCGGCGGCGAGGCGGCGGAACTCTTCGATGCGCGCGAGATAGCGGCGGGCGAGGTCCGCGGACTCGGACTCCGGGGCGATGGTGATGGCTTCGTTGAAGAAGATCTCGGCGGCGCGGTACCAGTTGCGGTGGCGGTAGTAGTACTCGCCGACGACGACTTTGCTGCGCGCGTAGATATCGCGCATTTCCTGCAGACCCTCTTCGGCGCGGTCCACGTTATCATCTTCCGGGAAGAGGATGAGGAAATCCTGGTAGTAGCTTATGGCCTCGCGCGTGGAGCCTTGGTCGTAGAGCGGGCCGGAGACGAGTTCGGAGAAGGTCTCGGCGAGTTCGAGGTAGGCTTTGTTGGCAAGGAGGCTGGCGGGGTAGTTGTTGATGAGGCGGTCGAGCGCGTCGATGGCCTCGGGGATGTTGCCCTGCCGCTCACTGATGCGCGCCGAATTCATGAGGGCGAGGGGCGCGTAGTCGCTGTAAGGGGCATTGAAGACGATGATTTCGAAATACTGGCGCGAGCGGTTGAGGGCACGGTAGGGGATGATGCCCAGCCAGCGCATGCCGCGGCCCTCGGCGAGAGAAAGGGCGATTTCGAACTGGTATTCCACGACTTCGTTGAAGCGCGGAAACTCGGGGTGGCGGGCAAGGAGGGTCTGGAAGGACTCGAAGGAGCGCCGCATATTGCGGCGGTCGAAGGCGAGTATGCCCTGCTGGTAGAGCGACTGCGCGGCGTAGTCGGAGAGCGGGTAGCGGCGGGCGACGCGGCGGAAGCGGCGCTCGGCGGTACGGTTGTTGCCGCGTTCGAGGCTGCGCATGGCGCGCTCGTAGAGCGGCCGGGAAAGTTCGGTCTGCTCGGCGCGGGGCCGGTCGCTGGGCCGGGTGGAGAAGGGATTCCACCACTGCGCGGCGGCGGGGGTGGCGGCGGCGAGGATGCCGGCGAGAATTACAATGCGGAAAATGATCATTGGGACCTTCATTGCCATTTCACGAGGGAGGCGGCCCACGTCAAGCCGCCGCCGAAGGCGACGAGGAGAACGAGGTCGCCGGAGTGGATGCGCCCGTTGCGGTGCGCCTCGTCGAGCGCGATAGGAATGGAGGCGGCGGAGGTGTTGCCGTAGCGGTCGAGGTTGATCTTGAAGCGGTCCATGCCGATGCCGAGCCGTTGGGCGAGGGCCTCGATGATGCGGTTATTCGCTTGGTGCGGGATGACGATGGAGATGTCTTCGGCTTTGTATCCCGTCTTGTCGAGGATCTCGAGGGCGCTCTGGCACATGACGCGGACGGCGATCTTGAAGACTTGGTTGCCCTGCATGTGAATGGTGTGCATGGAGCGCTCGATGGTTTCGACGGTGGACGGGCTGGCGCTTCCCCCGCCGGGCACGCAGAGGATGCCGGTCTCGGTGCCGTCGGCGCCCATGAGGCTCTGGAGGATGCCCACGCCCGGTTCGTCGACGAGGGAGAGCACGGTCGCGCCCGCGCCGTCGCCGAAGAGCACGCAGGTGGTGCGGTCCTGCCAGTTGGTGATGCTGGAGAGCTTCTCCGCGCCGATGACAATGGCGTGGCGGTAGCCGTTGGTGAGCATGAGCGACCGCGCGATCTCAAGGGTGTAGATGAAGCCGGAACACGCCGCCTCGACGTCGAAGGCGGGGACCTTGCCCATGCCGAGCTTTTGCTGCACGAAGCATGCGGTGTTGGGAAAGGGCATGTCCGGGGTGACGGTGCCGACGATGAGCAAGTCGATGTCGGCGGACTTGAGACCGGAGTCGGCAAGGGCTTCCGCGGCGGCCTTGGCCGCCATGTCGGAGGTCGTCTCATCGGCGGCGGCGATGCGGCGCTCGCGGATGCCCGTGCGTGTGCGTATCCACTCGTCGGAAGTCTCCACCATTTTGGAGAGGTCGTCGTTCGTGAGAACGCGGGGCGGGGTGTAGGATCCGACGCCGCTGACGACGACCGACTTTCCGTTGGGAGCACTCATGTTGATTCGAAAGTAATCGGTTAAGGAAGGGTTTTCGCGCCCGCCCTGTCAAGGAGCGCTTGGGTAAACGGCGAGTCGGCAATCCTGTCTGCGGCGCAACGGGTTTTCGCGTCCGCCCGCCGGGGAAGCGCGTCGGCTGCGGCGCGTGCGGCTCACTTGCCATTCTTCGGGGAGGCGCTCGTGCCGAGGATCTTACCCGCGCGCAGAATGTCTTCGCGAATGTGTTCGTTGAGCTGCTGTTGTACCACGCGCGAGGCGATGCGGATGGCGTGGGCGACGGCCTCGCGGTTGCTCGACCCGTGGGCTTTGAGAACGTTGCCGCGCAGTCCGAGGAGCGGTGCGCCGCCGAACCGGTCGGGGTCGAGACGTTCTTTCGCACCCTTCAGCGCGCCTTTCATCAGCAGTCCGCCCGCGAGGCGCACAGGATTCTTGCCCACTTCCTCGCGCACGAGTTCCTTGAGCATTTTCCAGAGCGATTCGCAGGTCTTGAGGATTACGTTGCCGGTGAATCCGTCGGTCACAACGACATCGACCTCGTTGCGAAAGATCTGAAAGCCTTCGATGAGGCCGATGTAGTTGATCTGTTCGTCCAGCTTTTTGAGCAGTTCGTGGGTTTCGTTGACGAGGTCGTTGCCCTTGCCTTCTTCCGTGCCGATGCTGAGGAGGCCGACGCGGGGATTGTTGAGTTCGAGCGCGTCTTTCGCGTAGTTGGCACCGAGGAGGGCGTAGTGGACGAGGTTCTCGGCCTTGCACTGCGGGTTGGCGCCGGAGTCGAGGACAACGAAGTGGTTGTCCTTGCTCGGCCAGACGGAAGCGAGGGCGGGCTTGGAAACGCCCGCGAGGGGCCGCAGCCGCAGGGTGGCGCAGGCCATGAGCGCACCGGTGTTGCCGCAACTCACGGCGGCAAGGGCCGAGCCGACCTTCACAAGTTCGACAGTTCGGACGAGGGAGGCGTCCTTCTTGGCCTTTAGGCTTTGCACGGGTTTTTCGTCCATGCGGATGACTTCCGACGCGTGGAAGGTGCGGAAGCGGTCGTCGTCAGCGATGCCGGCGGCGCTGAGAATAGGCTGCAAGACCTCGTCGTCGCCGACGAGGACCACGCCGTCGAGGGCATGGCCGCGTTCCACCGCCAGTTTGGCACCGGCGACGACTTCGGCGGGACCGAGGTCCGAACCCATCGCGTCCACCGCGATTATGCGTGCGTCTTCACCCACGGAGAGGGGCGGGACAGGTGCGTCCCGCGGCGATGATTTCTTGCCCGGTTCAGCCCGGGCGGCGGTTGGCTCCGCCTGTGTCAGACCTCAACGTCGATGACCTGCCGCCCGCGGTACATGCCGTTGGCCGGATTCACGCGGTGGGGACGGAAGAGTGTGCCGTCTGTCGGGTCCTTGGCGAGCTGGGGCGCGACAAAGGGATGAGCCCCGCGGCGTTTGCGGGAGCGTTGCTTGGATTGCTTGCGTTTCGGTTGGGCCATGGCTCGTTATCGGCTTGAGGTTCCTGCTTTCTGAAAATGGAAAACGGGCAAGGACAGGGTATCCGCACCCCGTGGTCAAGCGCGAAAGCGGAGAGAAAAACGCGCTGCTCGGTTGCATGGCAGATCGTCGGCTCAGCGGGGCCGGACTTGCGGATGCGGAACGACGTTTTCACCAAAAAGGCTTGCATGCACGTGTTTCGACCGTTGGAATGGGGTCGAATTCGAATGAAATTCATCGTGTGATGGACGACGTTCGGGTTGTTTCCCGTAAACCTAAAACAACTACTGCTATAATGAAAATCCCTTCAGTTATCCCTTTGGGCTTGGCTGTGCTCGCGCCTGCGGCGTTCGGCCAGACCCTTTTTCATCAATCCTTCAATAACGATAATGCGGGCTTCACGGATTCTTTTGCCACGGAGTACAATTGGAATGTCGCGGCGGGCTCCGCCGCCGACGTCAATCCATCTTACATTTCGCCGGCGACGGGCAACGTCAGCGCGGGCAACACCGACCCCAGCCCTCTCTTCGACGGCGAAGCGTTCCGCGGTCGCGGATTCCTCTTCGGCACTGTGACCGACGGCTCCACCCCCGGTGCCTACGTGAAGTACACGACGCACTCCGGTGTTTCCACGGACCTGCAGAACGACCCGCAGCCGGACTGGTACCGTATCGGGCCGGCGATGTCGTTTGAAGGCTTGACCCTCGGCCAGATCACCGACTTGACGGTGCGCAGCAATGTGCGGACATCGGCGGGCGTGGACGGAATCGAGGCGCGTTTCGGTCTCCGCGTTAACGGTGACTGGTATTTCAGTGCAGACGCGATCAATCTCGAAACCAGTTGGGGTGACTATTCGCTCGCCGATCCCGCCTCGCAGCAGTGGATCAGCGGCGCGTTTGCGCCCGGAGTCTCTCTTGATATCGATCTCGACAGCCCGTCGTTTGTTACGCTCGACGGGAACGACGTAGTCGAAGGATATGCATGGGCCTACTGGATTGGCGATCTGACTGGAAATGACGCATGGGCGCGTCTCGACCGCTACGTCGTCACAGCCATTCCCGAACCGTCGGCTTACGCTGCGCTTATCGGGGCGCTTGCCCTCGGGTTGGTTCTCTGGCGCCGCCGCCGCAACTGAGGCGGGACGCCTGTTTCTTCGGTTTGGAGCTTTCACGGGGAGCGCGGTCGACGGACCGCGCTCCTTTTTTTCTTTGCCGCGTCGTCGGCTGCTTCGCGAGCCGCTTTAGATTTGCCAATCGGGCTGCCCGGAGGGCTCGTGCAGACCGCACTCGCGTTTGACACCGTTGAAGCGCGTCTCCTCGTGGGCGAGACCGTCGTCGAGCGGGCGGGTGCTGTGCCAGTCGCCGAGGCTCACGTAGCCCTTCTCCCAGAGTGGATGGAAAGGCAGACCGTTTTCGCGCATGTAGTGGTAAGCGCGGCGCTCGTCCCAGTCGATGATCGGGTGGATCTTCCAGGTGCGGCCCTGGCGGGCGACGACGGGGAGATTCGCGCGGGTGCTCGCCTGCGAGCGTCGCAGGCCGCTGAGCCACGCCGTGGCGCCGAGGTCGACAAGGGCGCGGTTCATGGGTTCCGCCTTGTTGATGCGCCCGTAGGTTTCCAAGCCCTCCGGACCCTGCTCCCACAGCTTGCCGTGGAGCGCCTCCTGGCGCGCGGCGGTCATGCGCGGGTTGTAGACGTGCAGATTCAGGGAAAAGCGTTCGCGCAGTTCATCCGCGAAGCGGTAGGTCTCCGGAAAAAGGTATCCGGTATCGACGAAGACCACCGGGATGTCCGGCGCGGCTTCCGTCACGAGGTGGAGCATGAGCGCGGAATGCGTGCCGAAACTAGTGGACAGGATGAGTCCGCCGCCGTGCGCCTCCAGCGCCCAGCGGATGCGCTCCCCGGCGTCCGCGCCCGCGAGACGGGCGTTGATTTCCTCGGGGGTCTCGATTGTCTTTACCGTGGTCATTCTCTTCTCGAAAGTGGCTCTCTTGTTTTAACTTGAGTAATTTAGGCAAGATACTGGAGATTGAATGCGGGTAGTGGCAACGGGAAAATGTTGCCGGAGCCTGCGGAAGTTATGCGGGAGACAGGAAAAGTGTATTTGGTTGGCGCGGGGCCGGGCGATCCGGAACTGGTCACGCTGAAAGCGCGGCGGCTCATCGGAGAGTGCGAGGCGCTGGTTTACGATTACCTCGTCAACGAGACGCTTCTTGACTGGGTGACGACGGACTGTGAGCGAATCTGTGTGGGTAAACGAGCGGGTTTCCATTCTCTGCCGCAGGCGGAGATCGAGGCGCTCCTTGTGCGTCTGGCGCGCGAAGGTCGTTCGGTGGTGCGCTTGAAAGGGGGCGATCCCTTTGTTTTCGGGCGGGGTGGCGAGGAGGCGCTCGCCCTGCGCGCGGCGGGGGTGGACTACGAGGTCGTGCCGGCGGTTACGGCGGCGCTCGGTTGCGCGGCGTATGTCGGCATCCCGCTCACGCACCGTGCCGCGAGCGCGGCGGTGACCTTTCTCAGCGGCCACGAGGCACCGGACAAGGGTCCGGGTGCGGCGGGGGTCGACTGGCGTGCACACGCGGCGACAGGGGCCACCTTGGTCCTTTACATGGCGATGGGTCGGTTGGGGGAGATCTCGGACGAGTTGATCGGGGGAGGGCGCGATCCCTCCACTCCGGTGGCCGTGGTGCAATGGGGCACGACGCCCCGCCAGCGGTCGGTCAGTGGCACCCTTGGAGACATTGTGCGGCGGGTGGAGCAGGCGGGCATCGGAGCCCCGGCGGTCGTTATCGTGGGCGAGGTGGCGCGCTTCGGCGACACCCTCGCGTGGTTTGATCCCGTCATCTGACGCCGGCGTTTGCTCCGGTGCCCGCACAGATGACCTTTGGGGAGCGCGGACACAGAACACATGGAATACCTTTTGATCGACAACGGTTCCCTGCAGGCGGCGTCGTACCGCAATCTGCAGGCGGTGGCGGCGGCCCTCGGGCGGCGCGTGGGCGTGCGCGTGCATCCTGTTTCGCTGCTGCACTCGCGCAAAATCGATCCGGCGGAGCTGGGAGGGATGCGCGCATGGACGTTCGAGCCTTTTGTCCGGGAGCGCATCGCCGCGGGTGTGCGGACCTTCGGTATCCTGCCCTTTTTCTTCGGACCGACGGGAGCGATCACCCGCTACCTCCCGGAGCGCCTCGAAGCGCTGCGCGCCCGCCACGGACCTTTCGGGGTGGTGCGCGCACCCTTCCTTTTCGACGGTGACGCGGGTTTGGACCGTGCCGTGGCGGAAATTGTGGCGGACAACGTGCGCCGTTGCGCGAGGAAGAAGGGTCTCCGCCGCCCGCCTGTCGTGCTTGTCGACCACGGCTCGCCGCTCGCAGCCGTGGCCTGCGTGCGCAACTACATTGCGGGGCAGCTTAGCGTTCTCCTCGGGCCGAAGGAGGTCGCGCGCGTCGGCGCGGCCTCCATGGAGCGGCGCGAGGGAGCGGAGTACGAGTTCAACGAGCCGTTGCTGGAGCGGCGTTTGCGCTCGCCCGGCTACGACTCCGGGGACGTCGTCGTGGCCATGCTCTTCCTCTCGCCCGGACGCCACGCCGGACCCGGCGGTGATGTTGCCGCCATCTGCACGGCGGCGGCAGCGGACCAGCCAGCCCTGCGCTGCCACATGACCGACCTTGTCGGCACACGCCCGGGAATCGTCGACCTCCTGTCGGAACGGTTCGCCGCCCTGCAGAGCCGCCCGGTCACGCTTTGACTCCAGCGGCCCTCCATCCGTCAATAAATACTTCTACGAATTATTTAAATACCTGCAATATTCAACCCGGACTAATATTAATTGACTGGACCTGAGTGATCCGGGCTTTGGCGGCGGGGGATCGGACGGCCCGTCGTGGAATGATGGAAAAGGGATTGCCCGGAGTGGGTGCGGGATGAAATATTGCAGGCTTTTGCATTCCGGAACCGGAGACATGCCATGCTGGACCTAAAGTTTTTCCGTGAAAATACCGATGCCGTGCGCACGGGAGTGGCGAAGAAGAAGTTCGCCTGTGACATCGACGCAGTGCTCGCCCTCGACGAGGAGCGACGGCGTATCATCCACGACGCGGAGACGCGCCGCGCCGAGCAGAAGGCGGCCAACGCCGCGATGGCCAAGCTGCCCAAGGGCTCGGACGAGTTCCGCGAGCAGGTGGCGCGCATGCGCGACTTGGCGGCGCAGGTGAAGGCGCTGCAGGCTGAGCAGGCGGAGGTCGAGGCGAAGTGGAAGAGCGCCTTCATGGCGGTACCCAACCTCCCGCACGAGTCCGTTCCGGCCGGGGATAGCGAGGATGACAATGTCGTTGTCGCGGAGTGGGGTGATCCCGGGGCCGTTGCGGCGGGCGACGCGGCGGTGCCGCACTGGGATCTGCCGGGCTTTGCCGGATACGTCGATCTCGGACGCGGGGCGAAGGTGACGGGCGCGGGCTGGCCGTTTTTCGTCGGCGACATGGCACGCCTCGTTCGGGCATTGCTGCAGTTTTTCCTAGATGAGAACACACGCGCGGGTTTCACGGAAATGATGCCGCCGATCTGCGTGAACGCCGAAAGTGCGACGGCAACCGGCCAACTGCCGGACAAGGAGGGGCAGATGTACGAGGTGCCCGGCGAAGGGCTCTACATGATCCCCACGGCGGAGGTGCCGGTAACCAACTACTATCGCGACGAGATCCTCGCGGAGAACGCCCTGCCGCTTTATGCCTGCGCCTACACGCCCTGTTTCCGGCGCGAGGCGGGGAGCCACGGCAAGGATGTGCGCGGGCTCAACAGGGTACACCAGTTCGACAAGGTGGAACTCGTCAAATGGGTCTATCCTGACACCAGTTTCGACGAACTCGAGTCGCTGCGCGAACATGCCGAGAGTCTCTTGAAGAAGCTGGAGCTGCCCTACCGCACCCTCCTCATGTGCGCGGGCGACATTGGCTTCCCCCATGCCAAGCAATACGATCTCGAGGTGTGGGCCGCGGGTCAGGCCCGCTGGCTGGAGGTGTCGAGCTGCAGCAACTTCACCGACTTTCAGGCGCGCCGCGCCAACATCCGTTTCCGCGACAATAGCGGTAAGCCGCAGGTCGTCCACACCCTCAACGGATCCGGCCTCGCCGTGCCGCGCGTCCTCGCTGCACTGCTGGAGAACAATGCGGATGCGGCGGGCCGGGTGAAGTTGCCGAAGGCCCTTCGTCCGTGGTTCGGGGCGGACACGTTTCCCCGCGGGTAAAGCGCCGGGACCGAGGAGTGCTTACTCCACGTCCGCCTGCATGACGCGGCGGACGATACGAATGAGGCGCTGGCCGGAAATGCGGATGCGGAACGCACCCCGCCGCGCCGACATGGAGACAAACTTGTGCTGGTAAAAGTCGATATCGTGGCGTATGTCGTTGAGGTTTCTCTCGTTCGCGATGCGCTCTATGAGCTTGCGCTCGTGAAAGAAGAAGTCGCCGTTGAACAACTCAATCCACGGATAGAGGAGGCGGGCGCGCCGGAAAAGGCAGCGGCGCATGACTTCGCGCTCAAACGCTTCCGGCGGGCAGGAAAGTTCGCGGCAGAAGTGATCCCGGAAGCTGCCGTTGTGGGATGAGCCGGACTCCAGCGGTGGCGTTTCGGTAAGCGACATTTCGATTGTGCAGGCCATGCATTTGCGGGTCTTGGGGCGGTCGTAGACAACTGAGGTTCTTTGATTGGGGGGATTTCCGGCGGGCGCGGCAAAGCTTTTTTACGAAATAAAGAATTTACTGAAAGAATTTGGGGAATTCCCTTAGGCGGTTGCTGCGGGCGCAGGGCCGCACCGGATGGCAAAGTTCCTCGCATTTCGGAGAAACCCGCGCATAGTATCGGATAATGGAATCGACCACCTGCATTGGATTCGACGAAAAGCGCGTACGCCTTGAAGAGGATCTCGCGGCGTTGCCCGACGCATACGAACGATTCGGCTACCTCGTCGACCTCGGGCGCACCCACTGCGGCCTTTCGGCGGAGGAGCAGACACCGGAGCGCAAGGTCGAGGGCTGCGTCTCCAACGTACATTTGCTCGAAGCGCTTGAAGACGGGCGCTGCCAGTTTCGCGTCGAGGCCGACTCGGCTATCGTCAAAGGCATCGCTGCGCTCCTTTGCGATCTCTACAGTGGAGAGCCGCCGGAGTGCGTTGTCGCGCGCGAGCCGGATTTTCTGGAGGAGTTCGGCATCACCCAGCACCTTTCGCCCAACCGGCGCAACGGCCTCACCCAAGTCTACAAGCGCATGAAGGCGTTTGCCGTGCACGCGCTCGCGGCGGACGAAACCGCCCGCGCCTGAAGCAGGGGGCAGCGTGCGCTGCGACGCCCACACCCACCTGCAGGATCCCCGCTTTGCCGCGGCCGGTTTTGATGTGCCCGCGTGGTTGCGGGAGCGTTCCGGGGCCTACGCGTGCGCCGTCAATGCCACGGATGAGGCGGACTGGGACGCCGTCGCGCGGCTTGCGGAGCATCCAGGGGTGCATCCCGTCTACGGCTTGCATCCATGGAAGATCGCGGGCCGACGCCGCGGCTGGGAAGAGCGCCTGTGCCTGCGTCTCGAAGGCGACCCGAGCGCGGGCGTGGGAGAGACCGGCCTCGACCGCTGGATCGAGGGCCACGACCTCGACGACCAACTGGGCGTCTTCCGGGTGCACATGAAGATCGCGGCGGAACTGAACCGGCCTCTTACGGTTCATTGCCTGCGCGCCTGGGGAGCGATGCGCGACTGCCTCGCGGCGGGACCGCTGCCGGAGCGCGGATTTCTCCTTCATGCCTATGGCGGTCCCGCGGAGATGCTTGGTTCGTTTGTCGACATGGGCGCATATTTTTCCTTCTCCACCTATTTCACGGATCCGCGGCGGCACCGAGTGCGCGACACCTTCGCACACATCCCGGCGGAACGTCTTCTCGTCGAGACCGACGCCCCCGCCATGCCTCCTCCGCCGCGGCTCAACAGAAACCACCTCGATGATCCAGAGGACGGCAGTCCCCTCAACCATCCGGCCAACCTTGCCCTTGCCCTTGCCGCTCTCGCGGAAATCCGCAGCGAAACCGTCGCCGCTCTCGAACAACGCACCGCTGAAAACTTTCTCCGCTGGTGGGGCGGCCCGGCGGCGGATGACTAGCGGGTCCGGCTGGACCCCTCCCAACCGCACCCGTCGCGCTTGCACACCACGCCCGCGGCGAAGCGCGACCCAGTGATTCTGAAGCGGGTTGTGGCCGTGGCATTCGCCGGTCTGCGGTCTCAATCATGCAAACGGTCCACGATCCCGCGCCGCGCAAACTTTGGCCGAAAATGGTCGGGGCGACAGGATTTGAACCTGCGACCCTCTGCTCCCAAAGCAGATGCGCTACCAGGCTGCGCTACACCCCGATCCGTTTGTTGAGGGAAGGCATGCGGAAAATCCGGCGGGGAGCAACCGGAAAGAGTGGGGAACGCGACATTGGTCCGCGATTCTGAAATCCGGAGAACCGAGACTCGCGAGAATCGAAGTGGGGACGGCGGTGCCCGCAAGGCGTCTATGGGCGGTCGGGGCTCTGTAGATCGCGGAAGCTGTGGAGTCCGTCCCAGTCGCCGCCACGGATTTTGCGGGGTCCGGAGCGGCGCTTGCCGAAGTGGGAGCGGTGTTCCTGGAACCATGACTCGATGAACGCCGCTGTCCCGAGGATTGCGCCTTGGGTGGCATACCGCATTCGCGCGCGAAGTTGTCCGAACGGTGTCAGCGAACCGAACCGCTGGCACACCGCCTCCATCAGCTCAGGCGGAATGCGTGCATCCCGCGGTTTGCCGCGCCCGGGGGCTCTGCCCTTGTAGTAGAGGAGCACGCCGTAGCGGGCGACGCCGTCTGCGGGGGTGTTGCCTCCGGCAATGGCGTGGAGTCCCGCGCAAGCGGACTTTACACCGGCAACCGCTTCGGCATAGCCGCACCAACGGTATTTCGCGGGATCGTCGACGATGCCCGCGCGGACGGCGTTGAGGTCGATATATGCCGCCACGACGGCGACGGGCAGTCCCTTACCCTCGACCAAAATACTGGTGAAGCGCCCCGACCAGAGCGTGCCATGGCGGTCGTGCGTGCGGTTGTACCAGATGGAAAACCGCTGCTTCAGAAGCTTCACAAACATCGGCAAGTCGCACATCCTCCCGATCAGTTTTGCCCGCATCCGCTCGCGAACTTCGCCGCCGAAGGCAAGGGCCTCGCGGATGTCGTCGATCGTGAGCGCGTGGCGGCTGTGCAGTTCTCCGCCGTAGAGCCCGTCGGATCGCTCAAGCAATTCTTCATCAGTGAGTTCGGGCTTTTCGCCGGGGATGCGTATCAGCAAGTGCACATGGTTGTCGAGCAGGCAGAAGGTCAGCACTTCCACCCCGCAGAAAAGCGCCGTCGCCCGAAGGTGGGCGCGAAACATCTCCTTTTCTCGCGCGCCGAAAAGAAACGCCTGCCCGGCGGTGCGGGTGACCACATGGTAAACCGCGTCCCGGCCCGATACGACAATCCGACGTAACCGATTCGCAGGGGTGTCTGTTGACTTCATGGACAGCAGCGGAGCGTGGAATGTGCACAATGTCAATTTTTTTTAACCGGGTTAATAAAAGTGTGTTTTTTATGCGGCATGGCTTGAGGTTGTCGGGGGGAGGGGTTTTGCTGGCCGGATGATACGCTTAGGACGGATTGATTTTCGGGGTTGCGTTGCGCTGGCGGCGGCATTGCTGGCGGGGTGCGGCGGGGGTATACCGGATGTGGAGGAGGCGACGGCGCAGGGAGTTTTGCTGAAGGGCAACGGGTCGGAACCGAAGACGCTGGATCCGCAGGTGGCGACGGGGGTGACGGAGAACAAGATCATTTCATCGTTGATCGAGGGTCTGATCGCGTACCATCCGACGGACGACGAGCTGCCGGAGCCGGGCGTGGCGGAGCGGTGGGAGCCGAACGAGGATTACTCGGAGTGGACATTCTTTCTGCGCGAGGACGCGCTTTGGTCGAACGGCGATCCGGTCACGGCGCACGATTTTGTTTGGTCCTACGAGCGGATGCTCACGCCGGAGTTCGGGGCGGAATACGTGGAGATGCTCTACTCGATGGAGAACGCCGAGGAGTTTCACCGCGGGGAGCTGACGGATTTCTCGGCGGTCGGCGTGGAGGCGCTGGATGAGCGGACGCTGCGCATTCGCCTTGTCGGGCCGACGCCGTTTTTTCTCGGGATGCTGAAGCACTACGCGTGGTATCCGGTGCATCCGCCGACGGTGGAGGCGTACGGGACGGGTCGGCTGGACCGCTCGTCGCCGTGGACACTACAGGGACGCTTCGTGGGCAACGGACCGTTTGTCCTCGAGGAGTGGCGGGTGAACCAGTATATCCGCGTGACGAAGAGCCCGACCTACTGGGACCGCGACCGCGTGCGCCTGAACGAGATCTATTTCATGGCGATCGAGGACGTGAATACGGAGCAGCGCATGTATGCATCGGGCCGCCTCCATGTGACGAATACGGTGCCGTCGAACGATATTTCGAATTTGCGCCGGACGCGTCCGGACGAGCTTCGGCTCGAGCCCTACCTCGGGACCTATTTCTACCGTTTCAATACGACGCGTCCGCCCTTTGACGATGCCCGTGTGCGGCGCGCGCTCGCCATGTCGATGGACCGCGAGGCGATTGTGAACCGCGTCACGCTGGGCGACCAGACGCCGGCCTACGCCTTTGTGCCGCCCGGCTTCGATGACTTTCCGCGGCGGCGACTCGTGGCGCACGATCCGGAGGCGGCGCGCCGACTGCTTGCCGAGGCGGGCTTTCCGGAAGGTCACGGTTTCCCACGCAAGTTTCTCCTCTTCAACACGCTGGAGGACCACCGCAAGATCGCGGAGGCGGTCGTCTCGATGTGGAACCGTGAGCTGGGCATCGATTTCCAGCTGGAGAACAAGGAGTGGCGCGTGTACCTGGAAGCGCAGTCGCAGCTGGACTTCGACCTGTCCCGCGCGGGCTGGATCGGCGACTACATGGATCCCATCACTTTCCTCGAACTGTGGACGTCGGACAACGGCAACAACAACACCGGCTGGTCGAACGAGCGGTACGATGAGCTCATACGGAAAGCTTTCCGTTCGGAAACGCAGGAAGAGCACTACGCCGCGCTCATTGAGGCGGAGGAGATCCTCATGGAAGCGATGCCGGTCATCCCGGTCTACCACTACAACCGGATTTATCTAATCCGGCCCGAGGTGCGGGGCTGGAATCCCAAGCTTCTCGACAACCGGCCCTACAAATACCTCTACTTGGAGTGAGCGCGAAGTCCTGATCTCCCCGCCTCATGTTCCGCTTCATCTTCAACCGCATTCTCCAGTCGGTCGTCGTCATCTTTATTGTCGTCACGATCACCTTCTTCATGGTGCGGCTTGCGCCGGGGGACCCCTTCAGCTCGGAGCGGCGCATCCCCGACTACATCCAGCAGCGCATCCTCGAGCACTACGGCCTCGACCGCCCCGCCGTGGAACAGTACTGGCGCTACCTGCAGGGAGCCGCGCCGAAGCGCTTCCGGCCGGACAAGCTCTTCACGGAGGATCCGCTGCTCAACGCTTTCGGGATCGATCTCGGCCCCTCCTACACGAGCGCGCGCACCGTAAACCAGATCATCGCGGAAACGTTTCCGGTATCGTTCGAGCTGGGAGCATGGGCGCTGCTTATCGCTATTCTCTTCGGTGTCTCGGCGGGCATGACGGCTTCGGTCTTCCGCAACACGGCTCTCGACTATGTGCCGATGTCGGTGGCGATGGCGGGTATCTGCCTGCCCACCTTCGTCATGGGGCCCATTCTCGCGCTGATCTTCGGTGTCTGGCTGGGATGGTTCAATGTATCGGGATGGTTTGTGCCCGCAGACCGCGTGCTGCCGGCTGTGACGCTGGGGCTGGTTTACGCCGCCGTCATCGCGCGCATCACCCGCGGCGGCATGCTGGAGATCCTTTCGCAGGATTTCATCCGCACGGCGCAGGCGAAAGGCGTGCCCTACGGCAAGATCATCTTCAAGCACACCCTGCGCGGGGGGCTTCTGCCGGTCGTCACCTACATGGGGCCTGCGCTCGCGGGCGTGATCAGCGGCTCGTTCGTCGTGGAGACTATTTTTCAGATTCCGGGCCTTGGCCGCCAGTTTGTGCAGTCGGCCTTCAACCGGGACTACTTTCTCGTCCTCGGCACGGTGTCGGTCTATGCCGTGCTCATCACCCTTGCCAACCTGACTGTGGACATCGTGCAGGTGATCCTCAACCCCCGGCTCCGTTTCGAGGACTGACGCCATGGCCTTTCCGAAGAACCTCAGCCCCGACGGAAAGCGACTGCCCGACCTGCCCATCGATCCGGAGCAGATCGAGAAGGGATCGTCGCTGTGGCAGGATGCCTGGGCGCGGTTGCGCAAGAACAAGCTGGCGCTCTTCAGTTTCTGGACGCTGATCGTCATCGCCGCGCTGTGTTTTGCGGGCCCGGTATTCACACCCTACAGCTACGTGGAGCAGGACTTGGAGCGGACGCTGCAGGGGCCGAGCTGGCAGCACTGGTTTGGCACGGACGACCTCGGGCGCGACCAGCTGACGCGGGTGCTCGTGGGCGGGCGGGTGTCGCTCACGGTCGGCATCATTGCAACGTGTGTCTCGCTTCTCATTGGAGTGACCTATGGGGCGGCGGCGGCCTACGCGGGCGGCAAGGCGGAGGCCGTGATGATGCGTTCGGTCGACATTCTCTACGCGATGCCGTTCACGATCTTCGTCATTCTGCTGATGACAATTTTTGAGCGCAGCCTGCTCCTGCTCTTTATCGCCATCGGGGCGGTGGAGTGGCTCACGATGGCGCGGATCGTGCACGGGCAGGTGAAAAGCCTGAAGGAGCAGGAGTTCATCGAGGCGGCGGTTTCGCTGGGCTACGGCACGCGGCGCATCCTCTTTCGCCATCTCATTCCCAACGTGCTCGGGGTCGTGACGGTGTATGCCACCCTCACCGTGCCGTCGGTGATGCTGCTTGAGAGCTTTCTCAGTTTCCTCGGGCTCGGGGTGCAGCCGCCGCAACCCTCGTGGGGTTCGCTCATCAAGCTGGGGGCGGACAACATTCAACTCTACCCGCACCTGCTCGTAATTCCGGCCTTTTTCTTTAGCCTCACGCTTTTCTGCCTGAACTTCCTCGGCGACGGCCTGCGCGACGCCCTTGACCCGAAATCGAGCAAAGACTGATGCCTCCTCTCCTCGAAGTCCGCGATCTGACAACCTATTTTCACACCCGCAATGGTGTGGTGCGTGCGGTCGACGGCGTTTCGTTTTCGCTCAACCGCGGGGAGACGCTCGGTATCGTGGGCGAGTCGGGTTCGGGCAAGTCGGTCACCTGCTATTCCATGCTCGGGCTCATCCCCATGCCGCCGGGCCGTATCGAAAAAGGGAGTGCCGTCTTCGACGGTGCGACGGATCTCTTGGATTGCCCGCCGAAGGTCCTGCAGTCCATCCGCGGCAAGCGGATCTCGATGATCTTCCAAGACCCCATGACCTCGCTCAATCCCTACCTGCGGGTTTCGACGCAGATCATGGAGCCGCTCTTTCTTCATGAGAAGGGAATTGGAAAAAAAGAGGCACTGGAGAGGGCGATTCAGTCGCTACGCGAAGTCGGCATCACGGAGCCGGAGCGCCGCGTCCATTTTTACCCGCACGAGTTTTCCGGGGGCATGCGCCAGCGTGTGATGATCGCCATGGCGATGATCACCCACCCGGAGTTGCTCATCGCGGACGAGCCGTCGACGGCGCTTGATGTGACGGTGCAGGCGCAGATTCTCGAACTCATCAAGGAGCGGCAGCGGGCGAATAACAGCGCGGTCATTCTCATCACGCACGACCTTGGCGTCGTCGCGGGTATGTGCGACCGGATCAACGTCATGTATGCCGGCAAGATCGTGGAAAGCGGCACAGCCGACGATATCTTCAAGCGCGCGGCGCATCCCTACACAATTGCATTGAAGCGCTCGATCCCGTCGCTTGGAACGAAGGGCAAGCCGCTCTACACCATCCCGGGCATGCCCCCCGACCTGTCGCAGCTGATTCCCGGCGACGCCTTTGCCCTGCGCAAAGGCATCCGCAGCGGGGGCAAGTATGACCACACGCCGCCGCCGATGGTCCAGGTTTCGGATACACACTGGGTGCGGGACTCCGACTGCGAACTTCCCAGCCTTGAGGAGGTGCTCGATGAGTGCTGAAAAGCGGGAGGACTTCCTCGTCCTGCAGAACGTAAAGACGTGGTTCCCCATCACGAAGGGAATGATCATGAAGCGGACTGTGGGGCAGGTGCGCGCTGTCGACGACGTGAGCCTGACATTGCGGGAGGGGGAGGTGCTCGGGCTGGTCGGCGAGTCGGGCTGCGGTAAGACGACACTCTCGCGGACGATCATGCAGTTGCAGCGGGCGACGAGCGGAAAGATCTTTCTGGAGGGGCGTGAGCTGACGGCCTTGAGCGACGCGGAGGTGCGGCGGCAGCGGATCAATTTCCAGATGATTTTCCAGGATCCCTACGCCTCGCTCAATCCTCGGCTGACCGTCTACGACACGCTCGCGGAGGCGATCCGTACGCGCCGTCGGCTCTCCGGGCGCAAGCTGCTTGCCGCCGTGGCCGTGTTGATGGAGACGGTGGGCCTCAACGCGGCGCTCATGCGAAAGTACCCGCACGAATTTTCGGGCGGGCAGCGGCAGCGCATCGCCATCGCCCGAGCGCTCGCGCCGCAGCCCAAGCTCATTCTCGCGGACGAGCCGGTGTCGGCTTTGGATGTGTCCATCCAGTCGCAAATTCTCAATCTGCTCAACCGTCTCGCGGCGGAGATGAACCTGACAATGCTCTTCATCTCGCACGACCTCTCCGTGGTGAAGTACATCGCCGACCGCATCGCTGTCATGTATCTGGGGCGTATTGTCGAGCTGGGGCCGGCCACCGAGGTGATGGAAAACCCGGCGCATCCGTATACCAAGGCGCTCATATCCGCTGTGCCCGTGCCGGACCCCGACGTGGAACGGACGCGCAAGCGCATTGTCCTTGAAGGCGATCCGCCGTCGCCGCTCTACGGGGTGGACGAAGCGGTGACGTCGGCGCCCGCCATGAAGGAGGTTGCGCCCGGGCACTTTGTGGGCGAAGCCGAAGTTTTCCTCGCCGCGCGCAAAACCGTCGCGCTTTGACGGACATGGAAACCATTGCCATTGCGGGCGCTTCGGGGTTTGTCGGTTCGGCCCTGCGCCGTGTGCTTGCCGACCGCTTCCGCTTCCGCGCTCTCACGCGCTCTCCGGTTGTGGCTTCGTCATCGCCCGCGGACTGGAACACGGAGTGGCGTCAGTGCGACCTCTTCTCTCTCCCGCAATTGCGCGATGCACTGGCGGGGACCCGCCGCGCGGTCTACCTCGTCCATTCCATGCTGCCCTCCGCCCGGCTCAACCAAAGCCGTTTCGAGGACCTCGACCTGCTTCTCGCCGACAATTTCGCCCGTATGGCGGCGGCCAACGGCTTGGAGGAAATCGTTTTTCTCGGCGGGCTCATTCCGGAGGGCAGCGGGCTATCGCCGCACCTGCGCAGCCGCCTCGAAGTGGAGGCAGCGCTCGGCTCGACAGGAGTTCCCGTTACCCGCCTCCGCGCGGGCGTCATCGTCGGCCCGGGCGGATCGTCGCTGCGTATTCTCGTAAACCTTATCCGCCGCCTTCCGGTTATGGTTCTGCCGCGATGGGTCAACGCCCGCACGCGGTGCATCGCCATCGACGACCTCGTCGAGGCCTTCCGTATCGTTCTCGGTGAACCGCAATGGCGGGGCGGCTGTTACGACCTTGCGGGTCCGGACGCGCTGACCTACCGCAGGATGATCGAGACGGGAGCGCGGGCGTTCGGGCTGCGCCGTTTGTTGGTGACGGTACCCATCCGCTCGGTGCGGATTTCCAAACTTTGGATACAGGTCTTCAGCGGCGCGCCGCGTTCGCTCGTCAGTCCGCTCGTCGACTCTCTGCGCCACGATCTCGACGCTGCGCCGAACCCGCTCCTCGACCGTATAATCCCCGGCGCGAAGACTTTTGAGGCATCCCTGCGCGACTCCTGCGACGCGGACGGGCACCTCCTTCCCAATCCCCGCGAGCGGACGCAGGCAAAGGACAGCCGAATGCTCCGCGACGAGCGCCGGGTACGCTCCGTGCAGCGGGTCCTCTTACCGGACGGGGTGCGGGCGGAAGGGGTGGCGCGGATATATTTCGACTGGCTCGGGACGATTTTCCGGCCACTGCTTTCGGTGAGGGGCGGGGTGGGCGACCGGATTGCCGTCCATCTCTATCCGCTTACCGCGCCGCTTCTCGTGCTCGAACGGGACCGCGGAAGCACCAGTGACTTGGATCCGTGTGTTTTTTTTATCACCGGCGGGCTTCTCGCAAACCCAGCGGCTGAACCGCCGGGACGGTTTGAGTTCCGGGAGGTCGGCGGGCGGCAGTTCGTCATTACGGCGATCCACGCCTACCGGCCCAGGCTTCAATGGCACTTCTACAATGTCACGCAGGCCCAACTTCACCTGTTCGTCATGCGTGCATTCGGGAGTCATTTGCGGGGTGAGACCCGGCGTGCGGCGGAATCCGCCAATTTGTAGCGATTTGTGCCTCGGGGCATGTTTTTCTGAGCTTCCTGATCTTTTATTCTGTTGTCTTTCAGAGGGATACGGAAGTTCGGCGCTTGTTGGCACGGAGCTCGCGTAAAGACCGGCGAATCACGAAAGGACGTTATGCTATTGCTCACTCTCTTCTCCTCTATGCTTCTCCTCTTTTTCGCCGCGGAATGTTGCCTGCCGCAGGCAATGCGGTGGCGGTCGAGGTCTGTTCGACGGCCTGCGCCGTTGCCCGCCGCGCGAGAGGCGGATTCCCGCCCGTCGGAGGCACCGGCTCGCTCTCCGGTCCTGCGTGCGGCCCGGAAACGTCCGAAAGTCGCCAGGCCGCGCGCCGCGCAGGCGGTCTGACGGGGATCGGGCGTCTGGCCGCGGAGCATGGACATTCTTGTCCGTGTGCGGTTGGTGGGTGCAGTGTTCGTAATCTGGGCCGGCAACAGGGTTGTCCCCGCTCCGCGGCGGGAGACGCGCTCCTACCGTTCGTAGTCTACGGCGGCGCGGGCGGAGGTGACTTCCTTCACGAACTGGACGACTTTCTGGTGCTCGGGGTGGACGCGGTAGCGTTCGAGTGCGTCGAGGTCGTCAAGATCGACGGTGAGGGCAAGGTCGTAGGAGGCGTCGCCGTGGAGCACGTCGAGCCCCGCTTCGAGGGAGCGGATTTCGGGGACGAGCGGGGAGAGGGCTTCGAGGCGGCGCTTCAACTCGGCGGCGTTCTGGGCCGCCGTTTTGCCGTCGGGCGTGTCCTTGAGGCGGAAGAAAACGATGTGACGTAGCATGGCGGGGCTCAGTCGATGACTTCGCTTTCGATGATGTCAGCGAGCGCTTCGGTGTCGGCGGCGAACCGGCGGATGCCGTCGGCGAGCTTGTCGGTCGCCATCGGGTCTTCGTTGAGATGCCAGCGGAAGGTTTTTTCGTCGAGATCGAGGCGCTGGATGGGTTTGGCGGCGGCGGCCTCGGGGCTCAGGACCCGTTCCACCGGCTCTTCGCTTTCGCGCAGCTTGGCGAGAAGGTCGGGACTGATGGTGAGGAGGTCGCACCCCGCGAGGGCGATGATTTCACCGACGTTGCGGAAGCTCGCGCCCATGACCTCGGTCCTGTAGCCGAAGTGCTTATAATAGTTGTAGATGCTGATGACGGACTGCACGCCCGGATCTTCCTGAGCGCTGTAGTCTTTGCCGGTTTCCTTCTTGTACCAGTCCAGAATACGCCCGACAAAGGGGCTGATAAGAGTGATGCCGCCTTCGGCCGCGACGACCGCCTGGGCGAGGGAGAAGAGAAGGGTGAGGTTGCAGTGGATGCCCTCTTTTTCGAGCGTCCGCGCGGCCGTGAGTCCTTCCCATGTGGAGGCGATCTTGATGAGGACGCGTTCGCGCTCGACGCCCTGCTCCGCGTAGAGGCGGATGATCTCCCGTGCGCGTTCGACGGTCGACTCGGTGTCGAAGGAGAGGCGGGCGTCGATTTCCGTGGAGACGCGGCCGGGAATGATCTTGAGGATTTCCACACCGAATTCGACGAGGAGCCGCTCGATGACGGCGTCGGTGAGCGCCTTGCCGTGTAGGCCGGTTTTCTCCGCTTTAGCCACGGCCCGTTCGAGGAGGGCGCTGTAGGCGTCCATCTGCACGGCCTTGAGGATGAGGGTGGGATTGGTCGTGGCGTCGCGCGGTTCGTAGGCGCGCATGGCTCCGATATCGCCGGTATCGGCCACCACCGTGGTCATTTTCTTCAACTGGTCGAGTTGCGTGAGAGCGGATGTCGTTGTCATGGAAACTTTTTGTTCAGCGCGTGGTCGCGTTTTTGTCGCATTGTTTTTTTTGGTCGGATGGTTTGTGGGATGATTCTTAGCCGGTCCGGCACCGGTCCGGCAACCGAAAATGGCGGGTTCGGTCCGTCGAATGCGCGCCGCGACCGGGCGTGCGGGCTCGTTTGGAACGGCGCATAGGTATTTTCTCCGAAAAAAACCATGAGAACACCCAGATTGGCCCGAAATTCGCTTGGATAGCTCCGGAGTTTCTTGACAAGGCGGAAAGGAGTTCCATTGTCCTCTCCGCTTTCTTAGAAAGCACAACCTATACTACAGACTGAGAACAATGAAAAAGACGATAGCAATCCTTGCGGCTTCGGCTGCCGGTTTCACCGCACTCAACGCCCAAGAGGACATCTCCGTGACCACGACGTGGGAATGGCAGTCCTCTTACGTGTTCCGTGGTGTGCAGCTCGCCGAGGAAACGTTCATGCCCTCCCTCGACTTCGAGGTTGCCGGTTTCTACGCCGGTATCTGGGCGGCGCTTCCCGCGAACCACACCGTAAACGGTTATGAGATCGACAACGAAGTCGATTTCTACGCCGGTTACGGCTGGGGCATCTCGGAGTTGGTCAGCGCCGACGTCGGGTTCACCTACTACACGTACCCGAACGCGCAGAGCAAGTTCTTCGACAGCGACGTCAACACCTTCGAGGTGTATGGCGGTCTCGCTTGGGAAGTTCCGTTCACCCCCGCGATCTACATCTTCCGCGACTTCGACGTGAAGTCCTGGACGGTGGAAGTCTCCGGTGGTGACAGCTGGGAAGTCGCCGTCGACACGACGTTCGACCTCGGCGCGCACCTCGGCTACAGCGACATCAGCGGTGGAGGCGACTACTGGTACTTCGGCGTCGACGCCGGCTTCACCTACGCCTTCAACGACTACGTTTCGGCGACGGTCAGCGCAGGTTGGTCCTGGGCCGACGAGAAGTACGACTTCGCGGGCCGCACCCGCGACAACCGTTTCTTCTACGGTCTTGCCGTGTCCGCCGGCTTCTGAGCCTTGGCCGCAAAAACACCTATTGAATTAGAAACCTACGGCCCGCGCCCCTTTTCGGGGGCGCGGGCTTTTTTTCGTCGATGAAAGGATTGACAGGGGAGCGCGGGGAATCTTCTCTCTCCGGTTTTTCTCGTTATGAAAACCTATTTGGCCAAGCAAGCGGACGTAGATCCGAAGTGGTATGTGGTGGACGCGTCCGGCAAAGTGCTGGGGCGTCTCGCCGTGGAGATCGCCAACACGTTGCGCGGTCGTCGCCGTCCGACCTACACGCCGCATGTCGATACGGGCGACTTTGTCGTTGTCATCAATGCCGACAAAGTGGCGGTGACCGGCCGCAAGGAAACGGACAAGTCCTATATGTTCTACAGCGGCTACAAGGGCAACGAATACCGCGTCTCCCTCAAGGAGTTCCGCGACCGCCGCCCGGAGTTTATCATCACCCATGCCGTGAAAGGCATGTTGCCGCGCAACCGCCTCGGCCGCGCGCAATTGAAAAAGCTCAAGGTCTACGCCGGCGCGGAGCACCCGCACGCCGCGCAGCAGCCCGAGGCTCTCGCTGTCTGATTCTTTTCACCCGATTTCGATTTGTTGCATGACCACTGAAACCGCGACACCCTTTCTTCTTGGCACCGGCCGTCGCAAGACTGCCTCGGCCCGTGCGCGCCTGAGCACTTCCGGTTCCGGCGCCTTCACCGTCAACGGCGCAAGCGTCGAGGATTACTTCGGCTCGGAGGCGCTTGTCACCGAAGCCTCCGCGCCCCTGCAGACTGTGGAGATGCGCGACCAGTTCGATGTCGCCGCCCGCGCCATAGGCGGCGGCAAGCACGGCCAGGCGACGGCGATCGCTCTCGCCATTGCACGCGCCCTCGTGAAGCACGACCCCGAGCTGCGCGGCAGCTTGAAGAAGGCCGGGCACCTCAAGCGCGATCCGCGCCGTCGCGAGCGCAAGAAGGCGGGCCAGCCCGGCGCGCGCAAGCGATTCCAGTTCAGTAAGCGTTAATTTCCCGTTCCAGGGTTTATCTTTTTGCCCTTCCCCCTCCCTGGTACGCAAGTGCCCGGTGCGGGGGAAGGGCTTTCTTTTTTCCGAATTTCCGCCAAGACTGAAACGAACATGATCAAAGCAGGCATAATCGGCGCCACCGGATACTCCGGCGAGGCGCTCGTGCGGCTCATCGCACGCCATCCGCAGGCGGGGCTGGCCTTTGTCGCCTCGCGGTCCGAGGCGGGGCGGCCCGTCGGGGAGGCGATGCCCGGACTCGGCGATCTGCCCGGCGACCTTGCGTTTTGCGCGGCCGATCCGCGGGCTCTTGCGGATACCGGTGCCGATGTCGTGTTTCTCGCCCTGCCGCACGGCGTGGCAGCGGGATTCGCGCGCCCGCTGTATGACGCCGGGGTGCGCGTCATCGACCTGAGCGCGGACTTCCGGCTGGGTGATTCGGCCGTATATGCAGATTACTACGGGACCGACCATCCAGATCCGGAACTACTCGCCGCCGCGCCCTACGTCCTGCCGGAACTTGCTGCGCCGGGGTGGGAAACTGCGCGCCTCATCGCCTGCCCGGGCTGCTACCCGACGAGCGTGCAGCTTCCGCTCGTTCCGCTCCTGCGCGCGGGCCTTGTTGAGGCGGAGGGCATCGTCATCAACAGCGTGAGCGGCGTCTCCGGCGCGGGCCGCAAGGCCACTGCTTTCTTCAGCTACTGCGAGCGGGACAGCAGCGTCGTCGCCTACGGTGCGCCGCGCCACCGCCACCTTTCCGAGATCGAGGAACAGCTCTCCGCCGCCGCCGGGCGCGAAGTCGTCGTGCAGTTCACGCCCCACCTCGTTCCCATGGCGCGGGGCATCGCCACGACCATCGTGGCCCGCGCGGCCGGCTCCCTCGCCGCCGCGGAGGAGGCGCTGCGCGCGGCTTTTGACGACGCGCCCTTTGTGCGGTTGCTGCCGTCCGGGACGTTTCCGGACACGCGCAACGTCGTCCACACCAACCGCTGCGACCTCTCCATCGTGTATGACGAGCGCACCGGAGCATTCGTCATTACCAGTGTCATCGACAACCTCTTGAAAGGGGCGGGCGGTCAGGCCGTGCAGATATGCAACCGGCTTTTCGGCCTGCCTGAGACGGACGGGCTGCTGTAGGGCCGTCTTTAGCCGCCGCCCGCCGACACGACACTCCCACTCACCGCCATGTCCGAACTCCGCCTCCAACCCCGCTCCAGCGGCATCGCCGATGTCGCGGGCTTCCGCCTCAACGGTGCCGCCGCCGATATTCGCGGCAAGGGCGACGACCGGCTCGATGTGGCGCTCATCGTTTCCGATGCGCCCGCCGCCTCCGCCGGTGTGTTCACACGCAATGCCTTTGCGGCAGCGCCGGTTGCTCTATGCCGGGAAGTGCTGCGCGGGGGCAGCCGCGTGCGTGCGGTAGTCGCCAATAGCGGCAATGCCAACGCCTGCACGGGCGAGCGGGGACACGGTGATGCCGAGCGCATGCAGGCGCTCGCCGCCGAGGCCGCCGGTTGCGAAGCGGGCGAAGTCTTCGTCTGCTCCACCGGGCGCATCGGCGAAGCCCTGCCCATGGACCGCCTCGGGCGCGGCATCGCACTGGCCGGCGCGGATCTCGGGTCGACGGCGACCCACGGCGAACGCGCCGCCGATGCCATCCTCACCTCGGACACCCGCCGAAAGGTCGCCACCGCGCGCGTCATGACCGCCGCCGGTACCTTCACCGTGGCGGGTATGGCCAAGGGCGCGGGCATGATCGAGCCGGGCATGGCCACAATGCTCGCCTTTCTCGCCACCGACGCCATGGTCGCTCCCGGTGGGCTCCGCAAGGCCTTGGGCGATGCGGTGGACACGACCTTCAATGCCATCACCGTCGACGGCGACATGTCGACCAACGACACCGTGCTCCTTCTCGCCAACGGTGCCTCCGGCGTGCGCCCGGCGGGCGGGGACCTCGCCCGTTTCCGCGAAGCCGTGCGCCTTGTCTGCGACGCGCTCGCCGAAAAGATCGTGGGCGACGGCGAGAAAATCACCAAGGTCGTCGAACTGCTCGTCGGGGGCGCGGCTTCGCGCGCGGACGCCGAGGCCGTGGCCCGCGCCATCGGCAACTCGCTCCTCGTCAAATCCTCATGGTACGGCAACGACCCGAACTGGGGGCGTATTCTCGATGCGGCCGGTTATGCGCACGCCGCCTTCGATCCCGCGCGGGTAGCACTCGCTTACGCGGCCTCGGCCAAGCACAAGCCCGTGCCCGTCTTCGCTGCGGGCACCGCCGCTGCCCAAAACAAGCCGCGCTGGAAGAAAATCGTCGCCCGGCCGCGCTTCACCAT
Organism: Opitutales bacterium; assembly: GCA_020831525.1. GTDB lineage: Bacteria > Verrucomicrobiota > Verrucomicrobiia > Opitutales > Oceanipulchritudinaceae > SLLG01. The sequence goes on along the minus strand of JAFIGH010000039.1, from coordinate 15,532 downwards.
CCGGCTCGATCTCGGCGCGGGGCGTCATGCCTACCGCCTCCTTTCCGCCGACCTCACCGAAGGCTACGTCAACTTCAACAAGTCCGAATAGCATGCCCGCCGACATCGACATCCACACCAAGACCGAGGTCCTGCTCGAAGCGCTGCCCTACGTGCAAGCTTTCCGCGGGAGTGTTTTCGTTGTGAAGATCGGCGGCTCATTCATGGAGGCCGTGGAGGCGCAGCGCAGCGTGGCGGGCGATCTCGCCTTCCTTGCAGCCATCGGTATCAAGGTTGTCGTCGTCCACGGCGGGGGCAAAGCCATCTCCCGCGCCATGCAGGAGGCCTGCATCGAGCCCGTCTTCCGCAACGGCCTGCGCGTCACCGACGCCGGCACCGTGGAGATCGTCGAGCGCACCCTCAACCATGTCGTCAATGCCGAGGTGGCGGGCCGCCTCCGCGAGAAAAAGTGCGAGCCGTGCGGCGTCTTCGGCCAAGAAGTCTTCCATGCCGAGCGGCTTTCCGTCGACGGCAGCGGGCAGCCCGTCGATCTCGGCTTCGTCGGCTCCGTCACGCGCGTCGATCCGTCTCCCGTTCTCCGCGCCCTGGAGGCGGCTCAAACACCCGTTGTCTCGCCGGTGGGACGCGACGCCGAAGGTCAATACTACAATATCAACGCCGATGTCGCCGCCGCGCACCTCGCCGCCGCCCTGCGGGCGCGCCGACTCGTTTTTCTCTGCGATGTGCCCGGCCTCCTCCGCGACCCGAAGGATCCGGAGACGATCATTTCCACGCTGCCCGTTGCCGATGTTCCCCTGCTGCGCGACTCCGGCGTGATCGGCAGCGGCATGCTGCCCAAGGTCGAGAGCGGTGTGCGCGCGATCCGCGAGGGCGTGCGGCGTGTGCACTTTGTCGACGGCCGTCTCCCGCATAGTCTCCTTCTCGAAATCTTCACCGACCGCGGCATCGGCACCGAAATTGTTGCCGCCTGAGGCCCGCGCCTTCATCATTCACTCCGATTCTGTATCCGATAATGACGACGAAAACCAAGTCTGTCACCTCCGCCAAGACGACCTCCGCCAAGGTCGCCGCGCTGTATGACGCCCATATCCTGAAAAACTACGGCCCCGCTCCCTGCGCACTCGTGCGCGGCGAGGGCAGTTATGTGTGGGACGCGGATGGTCGCCGCTACCTCGACTTCCTCTCGGGTATCGCTGTGAACACGCTCGGCCACGCCCACCCGCGCTGGGTCGAGGCGGTGCGGACGCAGGCCGGCGCACTCGCGCATGTGAGTAACCTCTTTCATAACGAACAGCAGGGCCGCCTCGCCGCGCGCCTCTGCGAACGCGCCGGCCCGGGCCGTCTCTTCTTTTGCAACAGCGGCGCCGAGGCCAACGAATTCCTCATTAAACTTGCACGGCTGTGGGGACGCGAGCGCTCCGGCGGACGCGAGGGGGAGTGCTTCGAGGTCATTACGGCGACCAACGCCTTTCACGGGCGCACCTTCGGCGGCATGTCTGCGACACCCCAGAAGAAGGTGCAGGACGGATTCGCTCCGCTTCTTCCCGGGTTTTTGCACGCGGCGTTCAACGATGTCGGCGACTTTGCCGCCAAAGTCTCCGGGCGCACCGCCGCCGTTCTTATCGAGACGATTCAAGGGGAGGGCGGTATCCACGAGGCCACGACGGACTTCCTTCAGGGCCTGCGCAAGCTCTGCGACGAGAAGGGGCTCCTCCTCATGATCGACGAAGTGCAGTGCGGTATCGGCCGCACGGGCACCTTCTTTGCCTACGAGCGCGCGGGCATCACGCCCGATGCCATTGGTATGGCAAAGGGGCTCGGCGGGGGATTTCCCATTGGGGCTGCGTGGGTGCGCTCGGGATACGACGAACTTTTCACGCCCGGTTCGCATGGAACCACCTTCGGTGGGACCCCGCTTGCCTGCGCCGCCGCCCATGCCGTCTTCGATGTGATTGAAGAGGACAACCTCCTTGACCGCGTGCAGGTGCAGAGCGGGCCGTGGATCGAGTCGCTCCGTGCCCTTGCCGAAAAACACCCGGACCATGTCGCCGACGTGCGCGGCCGGGGCTACCATGTCGCCCTCGTTATGAAGACTGACCCGCTCCCGTGGGTCACCCGTTTCCGCGAACACGGCCTCCTCACCGTCCGCGGCGGCGCCGACGCCATCCGCCTCATGCCGCCGCTCACCGTCTCCGCCAACGAACTCGAAACCTCCGTCGATATCATTGATCTCGCCCTTGGAACCGGCGCGGCGTAACCTACTTCCAAAACTCAATCCACAACCGGAATACCATCATGGCCCGTTCATTTCTGCAGTGCACTGACATCCCCGCGGGGGAGCTGGACGCCGTCTTTCACCAAGCCTCCGCGCTCAAAGCGGAGCGCCCGCGCGGGCACCCGCCTTTTATTGAAGGCCAGACGTGGGCTCTGATTTTCCACAAGCCGAGTACGCGCACGCGGGTGTCCTTCGAGGTCGGCATCAATGAACTGGGCGGCTACCCCCTCTACCTTGAGCAGAGCCAGACGCAGATGGGCCGGGGCGAAAGCGTGGCCGATACGGCCAAGGTGCTCTCGCGCTACGTCCACGGCATCGTCATCCGCACCTTCGATCAGACCATGGTCGAGGAACTGGCCCGCGAGGGCAGCGTTTCCGTGATCAACGGGCTGACCGACCTCTTGCATCCATGCCAAGTCTACTCCGATGCTTTCACCCTCGCGGAACGGTGGACTGTCGAGGACGGAGAGTGGGCGGCAAGCCTGAAGGGCCGGAAGGTTGCGTTCATCGGTGACACCGCCTCGAACATGGCCCATTCGTGGATCCTCGGCGGCGCGCACTTCGGTATGGAAATCGCCCTCGCGGGTCCCGAACCGTTCCGTCCCGGTGCGGAGATCGCCGCCCGGCTCAAGGCCGCCGGTCTTCCCTGCGACTACCGGTTCACTACCGACCCGCGCGAAGCCGCCGAGGGCGCGGATGTTGTCTACACCGATGTCTGGGTGAGCATGGGCGACGAAGGCGAACGTGCCGATCGCCTCGCTGCCTTCGCTCCCTTCCAAGTGAACGACAGCGTGATGGCCGCCGCCAAGCCGGATGCCTTCTTCATGCACTGCCTCCCTGCCCATGTCGGCGAGGAAGTCACGGAGAGCGTCTACCGTTCGTCCCGTTCGATCGTCCTCGACCAAGCGGAAAACCGCCTCCACATGCAGAAGGCGCTCATTGTCCATCTGCAGGAGGAGGTCTGACGGCACGGGCGGCGGTGCCGGCGGAGCAGCGGGCAACATAACATCGTGCGGACGTATTACCGGTTGCCTGCCGGTATTCGCGCGGTTCTTTTTTTGTGGTATGCAGGATCGTCCCAACATCCTCTTTGTCATGACGGATCAATTGCGTCCCGACGCGGTTGGTTTCGGGCCGTACGGTCACTTCCCCACGCCCAACCTTGATCGCATCGCGGAGGGGAGCGTGTTCTCCGCCTGCCAGAGCGTAAATCCGATCTGTCAACCGGCTCGTGCCGCCCTGCTCACCGGAAAATACCCGCACCAGATCGGCCTGCGGACGATGTCAGGCGATCTGTCGCCGCAGCACCCGACATTTGCCCGTGCGCTGCAAGCGGTCGGCTACCACACCGCCGCTGTTGGAAAGCTTCACTACCTGCAGAGCTGGCCGTGGGGAACACCGCGCGGCGAGGGAAACAACCTCGCCGCAATGCGGGAGTTTTTCCGGCGCTACGGTTTCGATCACGTTTGGCAGAGCGCGGGAAAGCAGCTCGCTGTGAAAGACTACTGCGACTGGTGCGCCTACCTCGATGAACGGGGGCTGCTCGAAATCTATCGTGATTTTTCCGACGGCGCGGGACCCAACAAGCCCGAGCCCGACACCTCTCTCGCCGCGGATGGTCATCCGCTTCCGTTTGCAGGTGAGCACCATGTCGACGAGGTGACGTGCCGCGAGGCACTCCGGGCTATGCGCGAGCGTCCGGAGGGCAAGCCCTTCTTCCTCATGGCAAGCTTTTGCAGTCCGCACAAACCGTTCGATCCCCCGCAGGAATACCTCGACCGTGTGCCGTATCAGGAAATCGATGATTTCGTCCCCGACTCGGAAAACGGGCAGGTGCTCAGCGGGGAGATGAAGTCCGTCCTGTGGCGGCTGCGGCGCGCCTACCTTGCCACGGTTTTATTGGTAGATGACGCCGTGGGCCGACTGCTCGACGAATTGGACGCGAGCGGAGCCGCCGACAGCACCTTGGTTCTCTTTTCCTCCGACCACGGCGAAATGATGGGAGATCATTTTCGTGTGCAGAAGGCGGTGCCATGGTATTCGTCGCTCACTGTGCCGACGACCGTGCGTATGCCGGGGGCACCGCTCGGGCTCACGCATGCCGCTCCGGTCGAATTGACGGACCTCACCGCGACGATCCTCGACGCGGCGGGCATCGACCCGCAGGAGGCGTTGTCGCGACCGTGGCCGGCGGGGAACGCGGCGGTCCCGTGCCGCTCGCTCCTGCCCATGGTACGGGGTGAAACGGATTCCGTGCGGGAGTTCAGTTTTTCGGAGGGTCCTGACTGGGAGTGCCTCTGTACGCGCACGCACAAGTATGTGCGGGAGCGCCGCACTTCACCGCAGACCCCGCCGGTGGAGCGTCTTTTCGATTGGTCGACAGATCCCGCCGAACTCGAAAACCTCGCCGCCCGGCCGGAGTCGGCAGAGACGTTGGAATGGTTCCGCGCCCGTCGCGAGTGGGTTGTGGAGAGCACGCCGCCTGCGCAGATGCTCATGGAGGCGGGGTTGCCTGCGGCGCGCTGACCGGGTCGGGCCGCGCATTGTCTGCTTCGGTGTTGGCAAAGGGGGCGGGTGCCATAGGTTCAACGCTCATGGCACTGGAAGTACTGGATTTCGAACTGCCGCCCATCGGCACAAACGCCTTTATCGTGGCCGACCGCGCGCGCGCGGCCTGCATTGTCGTTGACGCACCGCTCAACGCTTTTTCGACAGTGGAGAAACTCCTTGTCCGCAACGGGTGGACGCTGGAGGGTCTGTTGCTTACCCACGGCCACTGGGATCACACGCTCGACGGCCACCGCTTCGCTGCCTTCGGTGCGAAGATTTTCGGCCATGAAGCGGACCGCGTGCTTTTCAGCGAACCGCAGGTGATGAGCGCTTTTGCCATGCCGGGAATCGAGATGCATCCCGTTGCGGTCACTGATTGGGTGAATCAGGGCGACTGTATCGAATTGCTCGGCCGCGCCGTGGAGGTCCGCGAGGTGCCGGGACATTGCCCCGGGAGTCTACTCTTTTGGTTCAAGGACGAGGGCATCGCTTTTTCGGGCGACGCGGTTTTCCGCGGGTCGGTCGGTCGCTACGACCTTCCCGGCGGGGACTTTGCCACGCTCGGCGACTCGATTCGTCGGCAAGTCTACACGCTGCCGGACGAAACCCGTTTGTATCCGGGGCACGGTCCGCCGACATCCGTGGCGCACGAGCGGGAGAACAATTCCTTCGTGCGCGGATAGCTCCTCCATTCGTCGGCGCAAGTCCGGAACAGATAGCCGACCCCGTGCTTTGCCGTTGGCAAGATGCGGTCAGCGGGTACCGTGGCTCGGTAATGGAGCGGGAGACACCGGACAAGCAATGGATGCGACGGGCGCTTGCCGAGGCGCGCCGGGGATGGGGCCGCACGCACCCGAATCCCGCCGTCGGCGCTGTCGTGGTCCACGGCGATGAAGCCGTTGGGCTCGGATACACCGCCCCCGTCGGCGGTCCCCACGCCGAGGTGCGGGCACTGGAGGACTGGCGCGCGCGCGGCGCTCCCGTGGATGCGCGGACAACGCTCTACGTGACCATGGAGCCTTGCTCGACGCACGGGCGCACGCCGCCTTGTGTCGACGCCATTGTCGCCTCCGGCATCCGGCGCGTCGTTGTCGGGGCGACAGATCCGAATCCGCGGCACGCCGGGCGTGGATACGCGTTGCTGCGCGACAAAGGTATCGAGGTGGTGATCGGTGTGCTCGCCGCGGAGTGCGCCGACCTCAACCTCATCTTCAATCACTGGATCCGCACGGGGCGCCCCTTTGTGGCCGCAAAGTGCGCCACAACGCTCGACGGCTGCGTGGCGACGCGGTCGGGATCGTCAAAATGGATTACGGGCGAGGCGGCGCGGGCCGATGTCGCGCGCTGGCGGCGCTACTTTCCGGCTATCGCCGTTGGCGCGGGCACGCTCGCGGCGGACAATCCGCGGCTTACCGCGCGGCTGCCGGGCGAGGCGGTTTGGTGCTCCCGGCGATATGTCTTTGATCGTTCCTTCCGTCTGCGCACGCGACGCTCGGCGGAGTTCAACGTCTTCACCGATTCCGGCGCGGACCGCACAACCATCGTCGTCGACCCGGCTTCACAAAGCAAGGCCCGCGAATGGCTTGAGGGCTCGGCGGCGGCGGTTGCGGCGTTTGCCGGAGAGTCGTTTCCCGGTGCGTTTCTCGGGAGCTTGGGCGAGGCGGGGACCACCGGACTTTTTCTCGAGGGCGGTACGGGCCTGTGGACCGCGTTCTGGCGGGCCGATGCCATCGACTATCTATTTGCCTACCGTGCGCCGATTGTGCTGGGCGACGCACAGGGGCGGCGGCCTTTCGCGGGGGAGATGGTCGACCTAATGTCCGGCGCCCGGCGTCTTACGAACGTCCGCACCGCGGAGTTCGCCGGTGGCGACCAGTTGGTCCGCGGTTCGCTTCGTCCTTGATCCCTCGTTGTCCACCGTTTCATCTTCGACCTCTCTTTTGACAGCCATGAGTCTTCTCGAGTTCGCCCTGCTCGCGCCTGTATCGCTCTTCGTCATCGTCAATCCGTTTTCGACGATTCCGGTCTTCCTTGCCATCACCCCCGGTGATTCGCCCCGCGACCGGATTGCGACCGCCCGCACCGCCGCCACCGTCGCGGGCGGCATTATGCTCTTCTTCGCGCTCACCGGCCCTTTCCTCTTTTCGTTTCTGGGTATCACCCTCCCGGCCTTTCAGATCGCCGGAGGTGCTTTGCTCTTCGTCATCGCTTTCGAGATGCTCCGCTCTCCCGACGCCGAAGTCCGGATCACCGCCGAAGAGCGCGCTTTCGCCGCCCGAAAGGACGATGTCGCCATCACCCCGCTTGCCGTGCCGCTCCTTTGCGGTCCGGGTGCGATCTCCACCGTTCTCATCCTCCAGACGCAGGCAGTCACCCTCGCCCACCGCGGTATCCTACTCGCCGTTGTGCCGGTGGTCTACGCCAGCTTCTTTTTCATCCTCGCGGGTGCCGCCCGCGGTGCCGCCCGCATCAATCCGCTTGCTCTCCGCGTCCTCAAGCGCCTCATGGGACTGCTCTTCGCCGCCATCGCTGTCCAGTTCATCCTCAACGGCATCGAAAACCTGCCTTTTCTTCCCGGCAACGAAGGCTCCTGATACCGGAGTGCGCTTTTCGCTGACAGATGCAGCCTGCGGAGGGAGCCTCGCTTTCTGCCTCAGCGCGAGCGGTTGTAGGCGGAGACGAGGGCTTTGAGGCCGCCGAGTTCGACGTTGGTGTCGATGCTGGCGCCCCAAAAGGATTCGCCGTCGGGCTGGCGCTCGATCTGGATGAAGCTGACGGCTTCGGCGGCGGAGCCTTTGTTGATGGCTTTCTGGGCGTAGTCGGTGAGTTTGAAGTCCTTGAGGCCGCCGTTTTCGAGGGCGTTGACGAAGGCGGCGATGGGGCCGTTGCCGCGCCCGGAGAGGGATCGGGCTTCACCGTCGAGGGTGATGTTGGCGGTGATGCCGACTTTGTGGAGCTGCTTCGGGTCGTGTTGGACTTCGTAGTCGACGAGATCGAGCGGCGCGGTGCGGTCGAGGTATTCCTTCTGGAAGATTTCGCGCACTTGGAGGCTCGTGAGTTCGGCGGAGGTGTCGTCGGCGACGCTTGTGGCGGCCTGCCCGAACTCCGGCTGCATGGCCTTGGGCATCTCGATGCCGAAGGAGCGGTCGAGGACATAGGCCACGCCGCCTTTGCCGCTCTGGCTGTTGATGCGGATGATGGCTTGGTAGGTGCGGCCGATGTCATCGCAGTCGATGGACAGGTAGGGGACCTGCCAGAGGTCGCCGCCGGAGCGGTCGCGGGCGTCCATGCCCTTCTTGATGGCGTCTTGGTGGCTGCCGCTGAAGGCGGTGAAGACGAGGTCGCCGGCGTAAGGATGGCGCTCGGCGACAGACATGCGCGTGCACATCTCGTAGGTCGAGCGGATGGCGGGCAGGTCGGAGAAGTCAAGGCCGGGGTCGACGCCCTGCGTGTACATATTGAGGGCGACGGTGACGATATCGAGGTTGCCGGTGCGCTCGCCGTTGCCGAAGAGGGTGCCTTCGACGCGGTCGGCCCCGGCCATGAGGCCGAGTTCGGTGGCGGCTACGCCGGTGCCGCGGTCGTTGTGGGTGTGCAGGCTCACGAGGACGCTGTCGCGCCCGCTGATGTGCCGGCAGAACCACTCGATCTGGTCGGCGTGGACGTTGGGGGTGAAGAGTTCGACGGTGGCCGGCAGGTTGAGGATGAGGGGATTGTCCGGAGTGGGCTGAATGATCTCTTTGACGGCTTCGCAGACTTCAAGGGAGTATTCCAGCTCGGTGTCGGAGAAGCTCTCGGGGGAGTATTCGAAGCGCACGTTGCCCGGCGCGGAGGCGGCGAGTTCCTTGACGAGGCGCGCCCCCTCCACGGCGATGGCCTTGATGGCGGGCTTGTCCATGCCGAAGGTGACGCGGCGCTGGAGCGGGTTGGTGCTGTTGTAGAAGTGGACGATGGCGTTGGGGGCGCCGTCGATGGCCTCGTAGGTGCGGCGGATGAGGTGCTCGCGGCACTGCACGAGGGTTTGCACATAGACGTCGGGCGGGATGCGGTCCTCGTCGATGAGGCGGCGCATGAAGCGGAACTCGGTGTCGGACGCGCTGGGAAAGCCGATCTCGATCTCCTTGAAACCGATGGCGACGAGCATGTCGAACATACGCAGTTTCTCCTCCACCGTCATGGGCACGGGGAGGGCCTGGTTGCCGTCGCGCAGGTCGACGCTGCACCACACGGGCGCTTTGTCGATGCGCTTGCCCGGCCATTTGCGGTCGGGCAGGTCGACGGTCGGGTAGGGGCGGTATTTGGAAATCGGGTGTTTTTGCATCGGCATGGCTGGCAATGGTTTGGTGAAGGTTAAGAGACGTAGACACGGCGGAGGCCGGGGCAAGAGCGAATCGGGGCCGCGCGGGGGCCGGAAACGATAAGGGGGTGATGCGCGGGTGCGTCTGCCCGCGGAATGCGCTCGATAGACTCCCCTACACGGGGAGAAGGGAAAGAAGACCGCGGAGCAGGAACGACGGGGCGCGGCGCGCGCCCGCCGGGACAGGGATATGGTGTCCGTTGGCTCGGAAGTGGTCCATTTCAGTGGTGAGTTGAGTCTACCCGTCCGCGGATGTCAAGAACGGCTGCGTTTCGCGCTTTGCATAAGCGGTCCGCTCGTGCAACATGCCGCCCCAGTTTTCCGAATGATCCATCCGATGAAATACGATCCCGACAATATCCCGCACAGCGAGCTGGGGCGCGGCAATATGTTCCGCATCGACGCGACGAAGCCGGCGGGTTTCTGGCTGCGCGTCGGCGCGCTCGTGGTGGATTTTGTTGTCCTGCTACCGGTTTACATACTCACGCTCTTTCTGCCGGGTGCCGTGCTCTACCTCATCCTGTCGATCACGGCGATGCTCTACAAGCCGGTGATGGAGGGGATTTTCGGGGCGTCGGTGGGCAAGTTAGCCCTCGGTCTGCGCGTGATGGATGCGGAGGGCGGGGTTGTGGGCGTGCCCACGGCGGCGTTGCGTAATTTCTTCTACATCCTGCCCGGCATCCCCGGCATGGTGATCGGGGTGCACCTGAAGGAGGCGGGGCTCAACCCCCTCGACTTCTCGCGCGCGGAGGAGATCGCCAAGATCACGGAGCGCTATCAGACGGCCGGGATACTCTCCAACGTCCTGTGGGTCGTCTGGGTGGTTACGGTGGTCTGGGTGGCCTTCCACCCGCGCAAGCGCGGCGTGCACGACCTCCTCGCGCAAACCTTTGTCGTGGAGCGGAAAAAATGAGCGCTCCCTTCGCCGGCAAAACAGTCGTTCTCGGGGTGACGGGGTCCATCGCGGCTTACAAGGCGGCGGATATTACGGGCGAGTTGGTGCGCCGGGGTGCCGCCGTGCATGTCGTCATGACGGCGGCGGCGGCGCGTTTCATTGCGCCGATGACCCTCCAGACGCTGAGCCGCAACCCGGTGGCGGTGGATCTGTGGGAGGAGGAAAAGGGGTGGCAGCCGGGGCACATCGACCTTGCCGACCGCGCCGACCTCCTTCTTGTTGCGCCCGCCACGGCGAATTGCCTCGCCCGCTTCGCGCACGGCCTTGCCGACGACCTGCTTGCCTGCATCTACCTCGCCACGCGTGCGCCCGTCGTCCTCGCCCCTGCCATGAACACAAAAATGCTCGAACACCCCGCCACGGCGGCGAATCTCCGCGTCCTTAGTGAGCGCGGGCACACCGTCGTCGATCCCGCGGCGGGCATGCTGGCCTGCGGCTACGAGGGCCGCGGCAAACTGGCGCTCGTCGACGACGTGGTTGCGGCGGCTGGACGGGTCCTCGCGGAAGCGCCGGAATAATCCGCGGGCGAAGGTCCTCATAAGGGGTGTTCGACTAAAACGCGGGTGTTTCCCGGACAGCCAATCGGCAATGGCGGATTTTCGTTGCCTCGGGCAATGGAAGGGGGCATCTTACCATTCACAATCCCACTGCTTTAACCAAATTATGGCGCTCACACAAACAGCGACAGAACAGCTGACGACAACGGCCGCGGCGGATAGCCCGGTGCGGTCGGAAGCCAGCGAGGACGCCGTCCTCGTTCAGCGCGTGCAGGGCGGCGACGTGGCCGCCTTTGACCGTCTCGTGGTGAAATACCGCGAACGGCTGTTCTCCATCATCTACAATCTCACCTCCAACCGCGAGGACGCTGCCGATCTTACGCAGGATGCCTTCATCAAGGCCTTTTCCTCCATCGGGCGGTTCCGGGGCAAATCCTCCTTTTTCACTTGGCTTTACCGCATCGCGGTCAATACCACCCTCAGCCAGCTGAAGAAGAACCGCCTCCGCCGTTTCTTCAGTTTGGAGAACATCAACGACGAGGCGAGCAGCAGCGAGATCATTGAGGCTCTTTCCGTGAAGACCCGCACGGAAAAGGGAGCGCTCGTCCGGGAGCTGCAGGAAAGATTGAACGAGGCCCTGCAGAAACTGTCTCCCAAACATAGGACTGTGGTCGTGCTTTTTGAGATCGAAGGCCTGAGTCATCAGGAGATCTCCGAGATCATGAATTGTTCGGTCGGGACGGTTCGGTCCCGGTTGCACTACGCGAAGCAGCAACTGCAGTCCTACCTTCAGGACTACATCCGTTAATTCAATTTTCTCCGCATGCCGAAAAAAGATCCGTCACCCGTAACGCTCGAGAAGCTCCTTCAATTGAAGCGCGCCGAGCAACCATCGCCGGAATTCTGGGACTCGTTCGACAAGGCATTGCACACCCGGCGGTTGCAGAAGCTGGTGGAACGCCCGTCCCCGTGGGCCGTTTGGGCGCGGTCACTGCGCCGCGCGGTTTATGTTTTAGCACCGACGGCGGCGGCGGCATACCTCGCGTTCTTTGTCCTCGCCGATCCCGGACGCACGGGCGATGCGCCCGCGGCTGCGGCAGCTGCCTCCCCGATGGCGGCGGAGCTTGAGTTCGCACCCGCTTCCGCCCTCGAGTTCGCGATGGCTTCGGCCCGCGAAAACGTGGTTTCGGCGGAGGCGTTCTCCGGTGATTCTCCGGCGCGCAACCGGTTTGTCGACGAGACGATTTCGATGTCCTCCGAGCGGACGCACTACCGCAAAGTGCTCTACACGCCGTCCATCCATTCGGTCGCGCGTGACGGTGCCGTCCATTATGTGGCCGAACCCATCGCGGAGGCGGCATCCCGCGTGGGCACAGCCAGCTCCGCGCGCATGCGGCACTTCTGATCCGGACCGGCACACATGACGACGCTGTGCATCCGATGGCGCCGGTTTGTCGTCGCTCTGATCCTCGCCTCGCTCGCGGCACAGGCTGCCGGCAGCGACTTCCTCAGCCTCCAGAGGCGGATCGTTGAAATCTACGAGGAAAACCGCTCCGCCCTCGTGCGGGTCAAGGCGGTCTACGAGGCGATGGAGGACGAGGACACCCCGCAGGTGTTTATCGGCACCGGATTTTTCATCAGCCGCGAGGGCTACGTTGTCACCAACACCAATATCGTGCAGAATCCGCTGCGTGAGGGCAAACCCATCCGCGTTTGGGCCGAGCACGACGGTGTCTCTTACTCCGCCGATGTTGTGGGGGTCGATCCCGTGGCCAACATCGGGCTTCTGCGCCTCAACACCCTCCCGCGCAACTTCCGCTTTCTCTCCCTCGTCGACACCACCGACATGCCGCCGGTCGGCACCCTGCTCGTCCGGCTGAGCATGCCCCTCGAATTCGAACCCACCCCGGAGCTGGGTATGATCACAGGGTTCGAGAGCCGGTTCGGCGGTCGCCTCTTCCCCTGCAAATACCTGCGCACTTCCGTGGCAGGCTCTCCCGGCGACGGCGGCTCTGCCTACCTAGACCTCAACGGTCGACTCCTCGGTGTGAATGTCGTCTCCGTTCCCGAAGTGGGGGCCACCTATATTATCCCGGCGCGCGCCGTCCTCCGCATCCGCGAAGACCTGCTCGCCGCCGGGGAGGTCACGCGCGGTTGGATCGGCTTCGAGGTGCGCGAGGAAAGCTCCGTCAGCGACGGCTCGCGCATCATTATCGCCGCCATCACCGACAACCCGGCGCGCGAGGCCGGCCTGCTCCCCGGCGACGTCCTCCGCCGGATCGGCGACTACACCATCCGTTCCCTCGACGACTTGCGCAACGCCATGTTCTACACGCGCGTCGGCCAGTATGTGCAAGTGCGCGTCGCCCGCGACGGCGAGAACCGTGAGGTCAACGTGCGGATCGCCAAACGCCCGGACGACGAGCCCCTCGAAATCGTCCGCCCCCTCCCCGGCGACGACCTCTTCCAGCCCGTCAGCCCCGTCCAGACCGAGGAAGCCACCGACGAAGACCTCGAGGAGAGCGACGCCAGCTTGCCACGCCTCGTCCCCGCGCGCTGACGCCGGACCCCGCGCCCCGAAGGGCGCGAAGAGAAAGCATGCCGCGCCCAAAGCGGGCTGTCCACCGAAGGTTTGCGGAACTTTCGCTACGGACCCGGGCAACGGCAGGGGTGTGAATGGCGCGGGCGACATCGACGGGGGGGGGCAGGGGAGAGGCAGCGGATGTAGAAGGGGGCCATCCTGGCACCCGGAGCGGCGCGAAGGGAACGGATGGGAATGACCGGGAATCCGCCTTATCGGGCACGAAAATAGAGTAGCTTTGCATTGCTTTCGACGACTTCGCCCGTCCATTCCAGATCGACCCCTGGAATCGAAATCGCAAGACCTCCTCCACTGATCACACATGCCGCATTGCTTACAAAGAACCTTACCTTCCGCACCTGCCAAATTTCGTGAACTATGTAGGTCACCACTGGGTGGCCGGAGAAGAAGAGGTGATTGTCACCTTTGCCGAGCCGAAGGAGTGTGGGATGAACGACTGTCTGTTCATCAATCGCCTCGGCATGCATCGGGTCGAATCCGCGAAAATCCGGCATTGCTGCGAATTCGAGAACGACTTCCACGCCGACTTGCTCACCAAACTCCGCGTATTTCTTTTGCCGCGCGGCGATCACCCGGTTGGTATGGTAAGCACTCACGGCCTCATAGCTAGTCAGATCAGGAAGAATCGCGACTCCAGGATTCAGTTTCTTTACGAAAAAGTCACGGAGATGCATCCCGCTTCTGTAATACTCGGTTTTCCAGTCCCGCGAGTTTCTGTCGAGAATCAGGCAAAAGGCCATACCCGAGCCAAGATGGCGCATTCTAAGCCGGTTTCGACCATAGTAGGGGGTTGTCAATACACCGAAAAAATGCCGATGGGAGTAGTCTTCCTTTTGCGCTTGAGGCAATTTGGCGTGGATCTTGAAAAATTCATACTCACAGTAAAATGCCGGACCTTCAAAGTTCTCCACCGTCATTTCATATTCGATGTAATCACCGATTATCGATTTTCGCTCTTCCCGGCATCGGTGGAATAAGTCGAGACTGTTCCTGAAATCGGTATCGTTCTCAGGAAAACACATTTGGTATAGATACCGATGCTCGAGGAGCTTGATCGCATCGTTTCGAGGGTCTTCCGGATATCTGAGCAAAACAGCGGGGTTGTCGTGAGCGACGTTTCTGATGGAATTGCGTTGATAGACATGGTGCAACTCATGAAACAACACTGCGAAGACTTCATCCGGTGAGCCGTAGTCTTCCCTCCCATAATCAACTATGGCAGTGAGAACACCTTCTACAGGCACCTGCGTGGCCCCGAGCAGTTGCCACTCCCGTTGCGAACCCACGAACAAGTTCTCACCGATTTCACGGAAGGATTCGGGAGGGTGCGGGTGGTTGAAAAGAAACGCAGGCCCGCCCCTCCTGAAAAGGCAAACCGGGCCGAGTTCCATTCCAGGCCAGATCGCCTCAACGGATATCTGCGCCTGCTCATAGAACGACCGCATCCTTTGGGAATAGAGAAGGTCGATCGGTAAGGGTCCGTCGTCAGCTAGGCCAGAACCTGAAAATCCGGAGCCTGCCATCAGTAGGGGGTGGGGGATCGAGAAAGAAAGGGACAAGACATCCGGCCCGCTAACGTACAGATGGCGCGCATTTTCATCGAAGAAGAGTTCGTTCAAGTGTGTGTGCTTTTTTATGTCAAGTCGCAGAGCTAAAAAACAACGTTACTTTACATTGACAGACCGGCGAATCGGTCAATCCGAAATATTATAAACAACGTTAATAAAAGTTGACAGACTGGAAGAAGCGTGCAAGGAGGGGCCAGGCCATGAGTGGAAAAGGAAGGAGTGGTATGAGCCGACGCCGTCAGCGGCGGAAGCGCCACCGCCGAATCCGGTGGTGGCGCGTCGTGTGCCGGGGAAGGTGCGGCGGTTGCCGCGGGCGTGTGCGCCGGCGGGGTGCGACGGGTATTACCATGTGGTGAGCCGGACCAACGGCCGGGCGCGGCTGCTGACGGACACGCGGCGGGAGGCGTTCCGTGAGTTGCTCGGGCGCGTTGCGGGATTCTGCGGGGTGGAGGTGCTGACGTACTGCTTCATGGAGAACCATTTCCATCTGCTGGTGCGCGTGCCGGGGGAGCTTGGTGAGATCGACGACGCGGAGCTGCTGCGGCGGGCGGGTCTGCTCTACGGCGCGCCGGCGTCGCGGGGGCGTCAGCCGTTGTCGCTGGCGGGGATCCGGGGTGCCTTGGAGCGTGGCACGGCGGAGGAGCGAGAGGCGATGCGCGCGCTGCTGCTGGGCCGGATGGGGTCGCTGCCGATGTTCGTGAAGATTTTGAAGCAGCGCTTCTCGCTGC
>JAFIGH010000184.1 GCA_020831525.1 Opitutales bacterium | reverse complement strand
GTCGCGCGGCAACGGCCGCGCGGCCCCGCCTCGTACGCAAAACAAGGGCTTGTCAGCACGCTGAAGTCCGCTTCCCTCACGACCCATGAGCGAGGAGGATCTACAACAGCTACTCAGCCGCCGACGCGCGCCGGCATGGCGCGTCCGGCTCGCCGAGTGGATCGAATGCAAGCCGGTGCAGCGTGTCATCATCGCTGTCATCCTCTTCAATGCCGTCATCCTCGGCATGGAGACGAGCGACCGGATCATGGCCGCCTATGGCACGCTGCTCACCGTATTGGACAAAGCGTGCCTGGCGGTGTTTATTGTCGAACTCGCGGTCAAGCTCACCGCTTACCGTTGGTATTTCTGGCGCAACGGTTGGAACGTCTTCGACTTTCTCGTCGTCGCCGTCGCGCTCATTCCCGGCGCGGGCGTCTGGGCCGTCCTCCGCTCACTGCGTGTGCTGCGCGTGCTTCGCCTCCTCACCGCGGTGCCGCAACTGCGGCGGGTTGTCGCCGCCTTCCTGCACTCCATACCGGGCCTGAGCGGAGTCATGCTCGTAATGCTCATCTTCTTCTACACGGCAGCCGTCCTCGCCACCAAGCTCTTCGGCGACATCCATCCGGAGTGGTTCGGCACGCTTGGAGCAAGCCTCTACTCGTTGTTTCAGATCATGACACTCGAGAGCTGGTCGATGGGGATCGTACGGCCTGTGATGGAGGTCCAGCCGCATGCATGGCTGTTCTTCGTTCCCTTTATCGTCATCGCCACCTTTACCATCCTCAACCTCTTCATTGGAATCATCGTATCCACGATGCAGGAACTCGCTATTCCGCCGAAAACGGAAATGAAGGAGCCCGACCCGGACGACATTGAGGACATCCTCGGCGCCATGGAGGCGCAAATCACCGCGCTGCGCGACCGTTGCGCGGCGGCGAAACGGGAAAGGTGAGGCGAAACCGGCCCGCGGGCATACGCAAACCGATTATCACTGACCTCAAGCATGCCGAGCGACGATGTCCTCGCCGATGGTTCCCATCTTGTTCTACTCCGGGGCCGCCAAGCGCACGGGCCGGCCCGCCACGGTCACGTCTTCGATGACGAAATCGCGGAGGTGGTGGGTTTCCGGGTCAATCGTGAGTGCGGCCTCGAGCTGCTCCGGTTCCATGTCCACTTCCGCCACACGGACGTTGCGGATGCGCACGCGGCGAATGGGCTCCTCCGGATTGCCCCGGAACTCAAAGACGCCGCTCACGCGCCCGGCATCCACGTTCTCAATGTGAATATCGCGGAAGACGGGGATATATTCGCCGCCCCTCTGCCCTTGGTAGTCGGTGACAAAACGAATGAGGGGCTGCCGGGAGCGGCGGACCGTAATATTGCGGATGCGCACGTTCTCAATCGTTCCGCCGCGGTAGCTGCTGGATTTGAAATAGAGCGGGCTACGCACGTCGCCGAGTTCGTTGTCCTCCATGAAGACATGGCGAACGCCGCCCGACATTTCGCTGCCGATGGCGAGTGCGTTGTGCCCTTCCATGTAATTGCCGCGGATGACAATGCGTTCGCTCGGGCGGGCGAGACGGCGGCCGTCGGCATCACGTCCGGCCTTGATGACGATACTGTCGTCGCCGGTAACGAAACGGCACTGTTCGATGAGGACATTCGAGGTAGACTCGATATCGATGCCGTCGTTGTTCAAGCGGGGGCTCTCGACAGTGACCCCCCGGACGGTGACGTGATCGCCGGACACAAAATGCAGCACCCAGAACGGGGAATCGATGATGCGGACATCTTCCACAAGCACACGCACACACCCGAGAAACTGCACCATGCTCGGCCGCAGAAAATCACCCTCGCCAAACACGCGCACAAAGACCGGGACTTGCTCCGCGCCCATACTCCGGACGCGCTGCTGGGCCGGGCGTTGCTGCGCGCGCCACCCGCCGAAGACGGCGGCGGCGTTGCCGTCGATGGTTCCCCCGCCTGTCAGCGCCACGTCCGTTGCCATGTAGGCGTAAATCAACGGTGAGTAGTTGAACAGCTCCATCCCCTCCCAGCGGGTCAACACCTGCGGCAGGTAATCCGCCGAGTCCTCGGAAAAGCGATGAAAACACGTGAATATTCCATGCCAAGAAGAGGACAGAGAATCCGCCTCCCGGGCAACCCCCTAAGGCTTTACGCCCGGAGCGCAACGCGGCCGGAACCTTTCGTGACCGTCCCAATCTTCCATGCGGTGTGCCCGCAGGCCTTGGCAAGCGCGAGGGAAGCATCGGCGGCGAACGGGTCGACCACCGCCACTAGCCCCACGCCCATGTTGAACACCTCGTGCAACTCCTCGAACGACACCTCCCCGACAGCCGCGAGCGAGGCAAAGACGGGCGGCCGTTTCCACGCGCCGGTCTCGATCTCCGCGTCGCAGTCCTCTGGAAGGACGCGCGGCAGGTTGCCCGTGAGCCCCCCACCCGTGATGTGGGCGGCGGCGAAGAACCGGTTGCCCTTGCGCTGCGCCGCGCTCCGCGCGGTGTTCAACTCCGCGCAGGCCCGCAGGATAAAGGCGGCGTAATTGACGTGCGGCTTCACGAGCGCCCCACCGACGGTCAGACGGGATTTCACACCCGGCAGGGGATCGCCCAGGCCGAGCTTGAGCCGCTCAAAGAAGATCCGACGGGCAAGGCTGTAGCCGTTGGTGTGAAGGCCGCTGGAGGCGAGGCCGATGACGGTGTCGCCCGGTCGCACGGCCTCGCCGGTGAGGATGCCCGGTTTGTCGACCACGCCCACGACGGTGCCCACGAGATCAAACTCCCCCTCCGTGTAAACGCCGGGCAGCTCCGCCGTCTCGCCGCCGACAAGGGCGATATTCGCCGCCCGACACGCCTTCGCGAGCCCGCGCAGGAGGTTCACGTAGGCCCGCTCCTCGAGCTTCGAGGTGGCGTAGTAGTCGAGGAAAAAGAGCGGTTCGGCCCCGCACACCGCGATATCGTTGGCACAGTGGTTGACGATATCGGCCCCGAGGTAGCGGTACTCGCCGGTCAGCGTGGCGACTTTCACCTTCGTGCCCACGCTGTCGGTGCTGCTGACAAGAACGGGGTGTTTCGCGCGCAAACGCGAGATGTCAAAAAGACCGCCGAACCCGCCGATCGCTCCGAGCGACTCGGGCCGCTTCGCCTCCTTCAGGGCCGACTTCACCTTCTTCAGCAACCGGTCCGCCAAAGCGATGTCCACCCCCGCCGCCGCATACGCCTTCTGCGTCTTTTTCATGAGGTCACGATGGATGCCGCGCGGACGATTTGGCAACGCCCAATACGTCGGCGCAAGCGGGCCTGCCGCGCGGTCTCCCGCCTGCGCTGCGGGGGGCCATTGCCACCCAAAGGTCGGGAAGGAAGGCAAACGGCAAAGGCCCTTCACCGGTCTCCGGGGTACTCCGCCCCAGTCATCCGGGCGCTTCCGCCCGACGCGCGGCCCGAGCATTCGCCGTCGCCAACGGCAGCCCGCTCACCATCTCTATCGGAACAACCCCCGCAGGCTTCTTCATCCGTCCCAGCGCCCGCGCGCCGCCGCCCTCCGTCAGCCACTCCCCTCGACCCAGCACCCGGCCCCGCGTCATAAACCGCAGCCGCAAACGTAACAGTTCGTGCGTCTCCAGCTCGCCGCCCGAGGCCAGCGCGCGCTCCAGCGCGGCGGGATCGATCCGCCCGCCCGCGCCGTCCCGCTTCACCGCCGACCCCTTGCCCAGCATCAGCAAACGGTAGCGCGCCAGCCCGCCCGCCTCCCCGCCGTCGCCCGGACGGCACTTCGCCAAAGAGGCCCGCAGTTCCCCCTCCCCCGCCACAGCCGCCGCATAGCCGCACCAACGGTAGTCCTCCGGCAACGCCGCCAGTCCCGCGCGCACCGGATTCAGATCGATATACGCCGCCACCAATGCGACGATAGAGGGCTCATCCTCCACGAGCACACTGCCGAAGCGCTCCGCCCACAGCGTCCCCGCCGTCTCGTAGGTGCGGTTGAACCACTTCGTATACCGCTGCTTGAGCGTGCGCATGAACTCCGAGATGTCCCCCATGCGGCTCCGCAGCCGCTCACGCAGATCATTTGCCTGCGGCGTCTCTCCTTCCGCCAGCACCGCCGCCAGCTCCCGCGCGTTGAGCCGGCACCACGCCGCGCGCGAGCGCCCGTAGAGCGCCCCGAAGCGCGCCACCAGTTCCGCGTCGCCGCACACCCGCGCCGCCGGGTCCACCCGCACAAGGATGTGCGCATGCGTCTGCATCGCGCAATACGTGATCACCTCCACCCCGCTGAAGCGCGCCGCGCGCCGCAGCGCCGCGACCCACACCTCCCGCTGCACATCCGCCAGCAAGCGGCGCTTGTGCACAATGCGGGTATAGACATGATAGACGGCGATTTCATCTGACTTTAGCCTTTTATCTCCCATAATAAATTAATAATCTCAGAGATTTTAAGATCCGGCAAGAGTGAAAGTGATATTGAGGTGGACGCATAGCAATGGCTGTTGCCACGGCTTCCGGAACAGGCACGCTGCTTTTCTGTGAGTGCGATAGATGATTTGATTGCAACGCTGGCGCGTCTGCGGAGTCCGGGGGGCTGTCCGTGGGATTTGGAGCAGACGCATGAGAGCCTGTGCGCGAACCTTGTGGAGGAGACGTGCGAACTGTTGGAGGCTATCGACCACGGGAACGACGCCCACATGGTGGAGGAGCTGGGGGACGTTCTTCTGCAAGTGGTTTTTCACGCGCGGATGGCGGAGGAACGCGGCGCATTTTCCTTTGAGGACGTGGCGCGCGGAATCAATGACAAGCTTGTGCGCCGACATCCCCATGTTTTTGGCGAAGCGAAGGCAGAGGACAGCGCGGCGGTTCTGCGGCAGTGGGACGCGATCAAGGCGGGGGAGACGAAGGCGCGAACCGACCGCGGGGGCTTTGCGGATGCCGTGCCCGCGACCCTTCCGGCGCTGCTATTTGCGGCGGAGTTTATCAAGCAACTGAAAAAAAGGGGGCTGGAGATTGATGACTCGCGGAAACCGGTGCAGTTTCGAGGCACTTCGGAGGAGTTGACGGAGGAAACGGCAGGCGCACGGCTCTTCGACCTTGCGGCGGCCTGCCGTTCCGCCGGGATTGATCCGGAGTCCGCGCTGCGGCGGCACGTGCGGAAGCAAATGGAGCAAGCCGACAATGCCCACAAGCGACGTGAAACTCTGTGAGCTGAGGACCGAGGATGGTTCTTTCATGGTTCCCTATGAGGTGCATCGCCGCAAGGGTATGCGGCACCTGCGAATCCTCGTGGACGATTTGAACCGCGTGCAGCTCAAGGTTCCCTACCGGATATCGGAGGCGAGCGCGCTGCAGTTTCTGCGGTCGCAGGGCGAGTGGGTGGTGAAGGCACTGGAGCGCACGCCCCGCCGTCTTACGTTGCACGAGTACCTTGTGAAGCAGGAGACGGTTTCGGCACGCGGTCGCGATATTCCGCTGGAGATGGGGTTCCGGGCGCGCGAGCTGAGTTATCTCCTCCGCGACGAACCGGAGCGCGTGGAGGTCGCCCTCGATCCTCAGTTGGAGTTAGACCGGCAGTTGCGGATGGTTTTGCGGGCCTTTGCGCGTGAATTCGTGCCCGCGCGTGTGAAGGCACTCGCAACGGAACACGGTTTGCAGGTGAAGCGGGTGACGATCCGCGACCAGCGCACGCGCTGGGGTGCCTGCACGGACCGCTCGACGCTTTCCCTGAACTGGCGGCTGGTGCTCTTGACAGCGGCCTTGCAGGACCACGTGATCCTCCACGAGCTGGCACACCTGAAGCACCTCGACCACTCGGAGAAGTTCTGGAACCTCCTGCGCGAGTTGGATCCGGCCTGCGACCGGCACGACCGCGCGCTGACGAAAGTTTCGCGCGCTCTTATGCAGATGGGGCGATGAGCGGGGACGGGCGCTGGAGGATTGCCGTCGACACCGGCGGCCCGTTCACTAATTGTCTAGGCATTGCTTCCGACGGTTCTTTCCGACGCGCCAAACTGCTGTCTTCGGGTCGGCTCGTCGTCAACGCCCCGCATATTCCGGTGCATCTCGGGGCCACGGGCACCTGCGTGCGTGCCCTGCGGGCAGAGTTCGGTGAGCCGGAGGACGGCGATGTCTGGGTGACGAACCATCCCGGCTTCTACGGTGGCTCCCACCTGCCGGATATAACGGCCGTGGCCCCGGTGTTTTACCGGCGGGGGCGTTGTTTTGCGTACCTTTCCGCTCGTGCCCACCACGCCGAGGTCGGCGGTCGGCGGCCCGGTTCCATGCCTCCCGAGGCGGTCGTGCTCTCGGAGGAAGGGGTTCTCATCGCGCCGCGCCTGCTTGCGCACAGGGGATGGCTCGATCTTGACGGGCTGGAAGCGCTCCTGCGCTCCGGTCCATACCCCAGCCGCAATCCGCGGGAGAATCTACAGGTGCACATGACAAACACCGCAATCACCGATCCCGAGATCCTTGAACTGCGCTATCCCGCGCGGCTCCTGCGCTTCGCCCTGCGGCGGGGTTCGGGCGTCGTCGGCGCGCACCGCGGAGGCGACGGTCTTGTGCGCGAAATCGAGTTTCTCGCTCCCGTCGAAGTCTCCCTCGTCACGCAGCACCGCGTCGAGGCACCCTACGGGCGGAATGGCGGAAAGGCGGGCGCGTAGGGACGGCAAGTGCGGATCGCGGCCGCGGGAGAAACGATGGAACTCGACGGAGTCACCCCTTTCCATGCCTATCCCGGCGACCGCCCGCGCCTTGAAACTCCCGGCGGCGGCTGGGGTCCGCCCGGGCAGTGACGCCGCACGCGGTCCCTCCCTTCGGGCGGGGGCCTGGAGGGGGGGGGGACCGGTCCGGTGCCTACGACCACCGCCTATGAAAAGAGAGATTCAAGAGTGCAGGGGTGAGAGAGTTAGCA
>JAFIGH010000148.1 GCA_020831525.1 Opitutales bacterium | reverse complement strand
AGCCCTCCTCCCGACCACATCAAAGAACCTTGCGGTAATCTTGCATAGGCAATGACGGATAAGCCGCCATGGCTTTTTTCATTTGCACACCCGTTTCACAACTGCTCAACTGTTCACCGTGAAATCGGACAGGCCCATAGGAGTCGATCTCTTCGCCGGAGCCGGGGGACTGAGCCTCGGCTTCGAGCAAGCGGGCTTCGACGTACCTGCCGCTGTCGAAATCGATCCAGTTCACGCATCCGTGCATCATTACAATTTCCCGGAGTGCACGGTCCATCCTGTCGGGACGCCTTGGACGATCTTCCTGATGCGGAAACTTTCAATCATCTGTTGAACAGCGACGAAGTCACCGTCGGCGATTGGTCGGGCCACTCCCCCTACACTCGTTTGATGCGCTGCGACGAGCCCCGATCATGGCAGTTTGGATACAAACGGCCTCTGGGACCGGTGCCGACTGACATCGAGCATGCGAACCGACCATACGCCCGTTTCGCGAGTGCGCTTTGCCGAAACACTGCCGGGCACGGTGGAACCGATTTCGAGGTTCTTCAAGCTCGACCCGCGCCGCGTGTCCAACACTTTGCGCGCCGGAACGGACGCCAGCCGAGGAGCCTTTACCAGCCCCCGCCCTATTCACTACAAATACAACCGCTGCGTCACTGTCAGGGAAATGGCTCGCCTGCACGGGTTTCCCGACTGGTTTCGATTTCATTGCACGAAATGGCACGGTGCCCGTCAGATCGGAAACGCCGTTCCTCCGCCCCTTGCCCGCACCGTCGCTGCCTCGGTTATCGCTGCGGCGGGAATCCGGCCCGTCCGTCCCGGGCGGACAGTCAAGCTTGGCCCGCCGGACCTCCTCTACTACGATATGCGGCGTGCCGCACATCATTGGAGCGTTCCGGTGCCTCCGGGCATGCGGGACCGGAAAAGCGGCGCCAGAAAACGCTCGCAGGCGGAAACTGAGGCGGCAAGGACCAGCTTTCCATCGTGCAAACCCAGCAGGACATCCGCTGCTGCCGCGAAAAGTTCGAAGGGCTGGTCTGCCGCAGTATTTCGACACAGTTCATGGCCGATGACCTGATCGCCGTTTTCGAACTTACCATCGAAGAAGACGAGATTCGGATCGTTGAGGAGAAACATTATCGTCTCGTCCCCTCCTCCGAAATCTCCGCAAAGGATTTGCGGTTGTACGCGCGGGAACAGTAATACCCTCGGCCTACCCCGCCATTTCCATCGGTCGGTCGCCGGTCGTGGAGCAAACCGCTAAGACTGCGTTTAATATGGTCAGCGCAATGCGCCGATGCAGGCTAACGGCACGGCCTTAATTAAAATCAGGACCCTCTCAACACTGCGCGGCCCGGACCGACGGGCACTGTATCCACGATCTCACGGGAGTGACGGTTTACCCGGATCAAGCGGTCTTCGAGGAGAATGTCCTCATGGTCCGGGGGTGTGGCCGGTAAGCGCCGGCGCAAGCCGCGCGGAATGACAGTCGCCAAACGTTCCACGGTTCCTTCAAGGGTTTGCCCGGGCTCAAGTCGTCGGCTAAACCCCGGCAAAAGGCCGTCGTCGCCTTCAGTTCGGTTCTCAAGCCCCGTCGGCTGATTGCGAATCCGCTCGATGTTCACCCGGACATTTTCCGGATACTGGTCGAGAGGGATGGCCGCAATGCGCGCACGGTCACGGTCGGAGAAGAAGAGATCGTCGGAACGTAGGCGCGGATCTCCGCCCCGCGTCTCCACTCCGCGCGCACGCCACTCGTCCGCGCTGCGGCGCCTTTCCGTGTGCTCACGGTCTTCCCGCGCGCGTTCTTCCGTGCGTCGTACTTGGGCCGGAGATTCCCCGGTCGACGTGGACAGCGCCGCCCGTGCAACGGACTGCATCGCATCGGATCCGTCAATTGCGGATGCGGCGAGCGGATTGTGGTTGCTTCCTGCCGCGGACGATACACCCGCGAGCAGCAAGATTGAAAAACAGAGCGATGGGACAATTTTCATTCGGTAAAGGGCGGAGTTTCCGAAACCCGGTGAGATGACTGAATTATCCTCATCGTCATTGAGACTCCGGAGATACAAAGACACCCGTTGTAGGCCGGTGTCAACCAGTTCGAGGTCGGGCAACCGGAAATGACAGAGCATCGAAGCTTTCCCGGGAAGGCTTCGCCCACCCCTTCATCGCACGCCAATACGCCTGCGGAGCAACCGCCCCCGTCCCGCCCTCAGCGTCGCGCCCCGCGTGCCCGCTCGGAAGCGGGGCCCGGGTCGGCGGGTGTCTCCACCTCCGCGGCGCGTCCCGGCCCGACGGGCACAGAGTCGACAATCTCGCGCGAATGGCGCTTCACCCGGACCAACCGGTCCCCGACGAGGATGTCCTCATGGTCCGGCGGCACGGTCGGAAGGTTGCGGCGCAGGCTGCGGGGAATCTCCGTCACCCCGCGCTCCAATTCGGTGTCGAGGACCCGGCCCGGCTCAAGGCGCAGATGCCAGCCTTCGGGCAGCCCGCGCTCCCTTTCGCCACGGCGCTCTAAGCCGGGCGGGAGGCCGCGTCCCTCCGCAATCCGGCGCTGGATGCCCGGCGGATACCGGTCGAGCGGAATGGATGCAATCTGCGCGCGGTCGGCCCCCGAGAACCCCACGCCTTCCACGGGTCGGCCGATACGCCCCGCGCGACCGGCCGCGCGGCGCTCACGCCACTCTTCAGCCCGCTGCAGTTCTTCTTCTGTCATCTGCCGCGGCTCTTCCGCGCGCTGCTGCCCGCGACGGGCCTCGGGCGGCGGGCCGACACGGGCGGGCGCGGTGCGCGGCGGCGGTCCCGCCCGCTCAGGCGGAGCGGCTTCATCGGACAGGTACACGGAAGATGCACCGAATAGTTCATCTCCGAGGGGCCTTTCCCGCGCCTCAACAAAAGCGGTTGTCGAAAGCGCCAGAAGGATACCAAACGACAGTAGAATTCTCATGGGGCAAAAACAGTTGGATGATGTCGGTTCAGCGCGCAGTCGGCGAAACTCCGCTTCCGCACCTGAATCCGAGACCGAGGAAAGGCCTCTTTCATCGCACTGTCAACGGCGGCGTCCGGTCCCGAAACCGAAACACGCCCGACGGCAAAACATACCGTCGGCCGCTACGGTTGCCCGGACGGGAGCGGATTCCACTCAATCCGACCACCGGAGCGGCGCGCGCGAAACCACTCGCCGGAAGCGTACTCATAGAGGAAAGGATACCAGTCCGCATCCGTGTGGAACCATCCGCTGTCCGCATGGTGCAAGAAAAGGCCGCCGGTCGCCGCCGGTGCATGGTAGAGCCAGGCATACCCGTCAACAAACAGCCACGGAGCGAAGATCTCACTGTGCCGCCCGAAGCTCGGGGAATCGCGCCAGCCGTCGCCGAGATCGCGGGCCGCAGGATCGACACGGGCGAATCCGGTCGGACGGAAGAGCCAGTCGCGCTCCACAAGTTTGCCCACCGCGTCGCTCTCCCTTGCGGAAGCACGGCGTAGCCCGGCGGATACGGCGGGCATCCATCCGTCCACCGCCGCATCGGCGGAAGCTACCCCGAACATACCGTCCGGAGCGGGTGCTTCACTCAAGTCGACACTGAATACGCCGTAGTCGCCGAGCGGAAAATTCACCTCGCCGTCGCTGAATGCCGCATTTCGAAGGTCGAGCCAGAGGCGCGCGGACACGGGAAAGCGTGCCTGCCTCCACTCGCTCCCGGCCTCCCGTACCCGCAGCAAAACTTCCGGAAGAACGGCGAAAAACGATCCGTCTTCCGCGCGCAGAGAATGGATTGCCCTCTCCATCTCGATGCGGGCTTCAAGCCGGAACCCGTCGCGCGGATCAAAGCGCCGGATCTCCAACCCGTAGGTCTGCTCACCGTGGTCATTGTCCGCCGAGGCGAGAAGCAATCCGCTCGAAGCATGCGCGCCCCATCCGCCCGGAAGCTCGTCGTCCGAGAGCAAATACATGGCCGCGCCGTCAAAGAACAATCCATACACGCGCGTGTGCAGCGTAAAGGACGGTTCTTGCCGGTAAAACCGCTGCAATGCGATGAGGTAGATGCCGTCCGGGCCTGCGTCTGCCACCGACTGCACGATACCCGGCATTGAAAAGACACGCGATGTGACCGGTTCGTCCGGTGCCGCGTAATCCACCATGCGGGTGTTGTAGTAAACGCTCCACGACGGCCTCGTTTCACTATACCGGTATTCTTCCATGGAGAGGAAAATACGGTCCCCGTGCCCGGCCGCGCTCAGCGCCGCGCCCTCGTCCACCGGCACCGAGACCAGCGACCGTCCCTCCACCGCGCCCTCCGCGTCCATCCGCGCCGCTGCCAGCAGGACCGCCCGCTTATCCCGCGTCCCGGCGCCGCCCGCGCCCGGGCCGTCCGTCGCCCAGTACCATCCGAGGGGCACACTTCCGAGCGCCCAGACGCGCGTCCCGTCGGCGAGCGGAAAGGTGCCGAGCACCTCCATATACGGGCTGTCCGTTTCAATCTTCCACGGCTCCCCCGCGAGGGGATTCATCGGATCGCGCAAATCCACCGACTGCACGAGAACATACGGTTCCTCGTCCTCCCCGCCTTCGCCGGGCCACGGCTCGCGCCACCACCACCAATACGGACCCCACGCCCGGTTGGTGCGCGCAAGGTGCAAAAATCCGTCCTCCCACACGGCGTCGAGAACCCGCTCCGGCCCAAGGTCGAGTTCGCCCGCGACATGGTCCGGCGCATCGATTGCCGTCACGGTCAGCCGCGCCGAGGTGTTCCCGCCCCACGGCTCGGGTCCCGAGGTCAGGTGAACCAGATAGCCCGGTATCGGAAAGACCCGGTCGGTGCGCCACGACAATGTTACCTTCGCCCGCTCCACCGGGTCGTCGCGGTCGGTGACGTCGACAACAAACAGCTCCCGCGCGGAGATCGAGACAAGGTGCGCGGCATCCAGCGCGGCGGCCCGCCGCGCGGCAACCGAATGGGCGATCGTCCCGTTTTTCACGAGTGAATCCCGGTCAAAACTCAGCAACTGAATGTAGGATTCGTGCCCGCCGCCGGACCACGTCTGGAAAGGCGCCAGCATGAGACCGGCATCCCGCAGGATGGTGACGGCCTTCTCGTCATAGTTTGCCTCGCTCCACGTGTAGCCGTCTTCCGGCCCGAGGTGGACACGGCGGATCTCACTCGGATTCGCCGGGTCGCCGACATCGAAGAGCATTGCGGTAACCCGCCTGTCTTCCACCCCCACGGCCAGCATCCGGTCGCCCATGGGTTCCAAATAGGTGCTGAACCCGGGAATTTCGAGTTCGCCCGTCACACGGGGCCGGACAGGATCAGACAAGTCGACGACATACAGCGGATCGATCTGCAGAAAGGTCACGACATAAGCGCGGTCCCCGTCGAACCGCGTGGCAAAGAGCGACTCGCCCTCGCCGAGAATCAAATCGCCCAACCGCTGCGCGCCTTCGTCTTCGGGAAGCGGGCGCACACGACCTTCATCGTCCGGGTCTCCCGGCGGCGGACGTGTGAACTCTCCAGAATCATCGATGCTATCCGTCGCAGCTTCACCGGCCGCCGCGACGGCGTCCAGTCGCCACGTCTCCAGACGCGTCCGCATCCGGTCGGAACCGCTCCCCCACGGCGACTCATGCGAGATCGTCGTAAGGATGTCTCCGTTGAGGTTGAGCTTGAATTTGTCCTGCACCCGCCCGGCAACGGTCAACGCCGCGACCGGAAGAACGGCTTCGTCCCGGTCGTTTAGGGCAAAGACCGTCACCCGGTCGGGCTCTCCCCAAAGGGTCGCCTGCGGAGCGTGGGCGAGTATGAAATGTTCCGGTGTCGACGTAACCGCGCGCACAAAGCCCGGGTAGACCCGTCTCCCGGTCTCCCGCGGGTCCGCAGGATCACTGAAATCAATTTCCGCGAGCAGCACATGGGGCGTGTAGACGTAATCCGCCGGTCGGTCCGGATCATCCCATGGCCCGTCGTCGGGTGCCTCCGCGCCGTAGAATCCACTGGCAAGCACGAGGCGGCTGCCTACGAGTCGGCTCTCCCGCACCATCCCCCGCACCGTGAGCGTGCGCACGATCGCGGGGTCACCCTCCTCGGGCACGGCGACAACATGAACGTCCGTGTCGTTTTCCCATCCGCGCGCCCTCGACGCGAGCAGAAGCACATGACCGGAATCGAGCACAAACATTTGCTCCCCCGCAAACGGGAGGCGCAAACTGCCGGTCATCACCGAGTCGGCGGGATCGCTCAAATCAAATACTTGGAGACCCCGCATCTGGTTAAAGAAATACAGACGGTCCCCGACCAACCGCCAGATATCGGGTTCCTCCACCGTCGTTTCCCCGCCCTCGCGCGGGGCACCTTCCAATCCGTCGGCGTCCGGCGACTCGACACCGCCGAACGACACCATGGGCACGTAATCCGCTTCCGTTCCCCAGTCGACAAAGGTGTGGCGCGCCACCCGCAACGCGCTCATCGGCGCCGGAGTCGCATGCGTAAACACACGGAAGCGCTCCAAGGGCACATCCCCGGGCACCCGGAACTTCACCGTCCCCGCCGATCCGTCCACGTACGCAATCGAGAGCACGTTCCATTTGCCCGTCACTTCATCCAGCATTTCGAGACGGACGCGGTGCACCCCCTCGTCGACATCCACCAACAAAGCATCCTGCGGCATCCTGGCGCCCCCGAGCGCACAAGCCCCGGCGAAAAGCAGTCCCGACACCCAAAGGCAACGAAGTCCTGAAAGCGTTTTCATAGCCATCCATCCCTTCCAAATTAGTGACTTTGCCAAGTTACCCCGCAAAGCCCCTCTTGGCGAGCGAAATCGCTGCCTACACCGGTCGCATTCAACGCTCAACCCACCACATCCTTCTGCAGATCCCGCAGGCTGCACAGCCCGCCCCAGTC